>CABQMC010000052.1 GCA_902465115.1 uncultured Collinsella sp. | reverse complement strand
AAGATAATGATGGGGTTCTTTTTGTAGAAGCGGTTGAGCACCATGGTCATGAGTACGGCGCCAAATCCGTAGATGGGGCTGAAGGGACCAAACAGCATGCCGGCGCGGTTCTGGTAGACGCCCGGGTCGTCGACCGTCATGTGCCAGATGTCCTCGGCGATCAGGCCGAGTATGCAGCAGACAAAGAATACCCAGAACAGGTTGAAGTAGTTGAGTTTGATGTAGCCTTCGCCGGTTTCATCGCGCCCGAGCATGCCCTCGGCGGCGGCGTCGCGGTCGAGCATCTCCTGCAGGCGGCGCTGCAGCTCGCGCTCCTGGCGTAGCGTGGGGTCGACGGTGGCCGAAAGCGCGACGAGGATGCCGAGCTGGATGGCAGGGCGAAGCAAGAAGGGCCCGATGCCCTGGAGCATCACGTCAACCAAAAGCTCGACGACGGTAAACGCGATAAGGATATAGGACAGACGGGCGGCATTGCGGCGCTGGTTCTTGATGAGGTCTAGGCCAAAGATGATCAAGATGACGGCACTGGCAGCCGAGAGCATGATGCCGGCGACGATAAGGCCGACCGCGACGAGCGTGTTGTCGCCGAGCTTGGCGGCGGCGTTGCCGTTGATGAGCGCGGTGATGACCTGCCACATAAAGGCGCCGACCGAAGGGAGCGTGCCCACGCCGGACAGGATGCACAGGACAGCGTACACCTTAATGATGAGGGGGATCTTCTTGACCTCCGTGGCGCTGGGGACGCTGGGGTCGAGTTCGTTTCGATCCATACATAACCTTTCTCGTTTTGCTGTAGGTACAAGGATACGCCGCCGACCTGCCAAAAGACAGGACGAACGTCCCAATTGCAACAATGCAAGCCCCAACGGCGGGCGAGACGCGTCGCAACGGAAGTATGCGGGATCGTCGGCCCCGAGGCGGTTGCCCAATAAAATGTTTGGCTGCAAAACGGATTATAAGCTCGGTGGGCTTTTAAAAAGCGCTGTTCATGCGCGGGAGTGCTTGTCTTGCCGTGCGTATAATAGGGCAGGTAACGCCAAATAACGAGGCTCTGAGGGGATGCCATGTCTCAAGAAACCATCCGCGCGGCCGAGCGCGCCGCGGGACAGGTGAAGACCATGTCGACGTATGATCCGGACTCCGACCAGCTGCATGAGGAATGCGGCATTTTTGGTGTGTGGGCACCCGATCGCGATGTGGCTCGACTGACGTACTTTGGTCTGCGCGCGCTGCAGCATCGCGGCCAGGAATCGGCGGGAATCGCCGTGGGCGACGGCGGCACGGTTATGGTTCGCAAAGACCTGGGACTGCTCGATCGCGTGTTCTCCAACGCCGACCTGTCGACGCTCTCCGGCCAGCTGGCCGTGGGCCACGTGCGCTATGGCACCGCCGGCGCCAAGAGCTGGGAAGCCTCGCAGCCGCATCTTTCTACTATCAACAGCGTCATTATCGCGCTTGCTCACAACGGCACTCTGGTCAACACCGACGAGCTGCGCCGCCAGCTGATTGAGCTCGGCGTGCCGTTCCTCTCCAATTCGGATTCCGAGGTCGCGACCAAGCTCATTGGCTACTTTACCCAGCGTACAGGCCATCTGCGTGAGGGCATTCGCAAGACCATGGAGCTCGTGCGCGGCGGCTACGCGATGACGCTCATCAACGAGCAGGCGCTCTACGCATTCCGCGATCCGCACGGCATTCGCCCGCTCGTGCTGGGCAAGCTGGTGGACGAGGGCCTGGACCAGGCCGATGCCGCATCCGTTTCGCAGCTGCCGTCGCAGGACGGCGCCGCTACGGTCGACTCCGCCGTCCGTGTCACGCGCGCCGGCGGCTGGGTCGTTGCTTCCGAGACCTGCGCACTCGACATCGTGGGTGCCGAGTACGTCCGTGACGTCCGTCCCGGCGAGATCTTGCGCATCAGCGCCGAGGGTCTGGTATCCGAGCAGGGCGTGCCTGCCGCCGAAGAGCCCGCCAACTGCATCTTTGAGCAGGTCTACTTTGCCCGCCCCGACTCCATCATGAACGGCAAGAGCGTCTATGCCTGCCGTTACGACATGGGTCGTCAGCTGGCACACGAGGAGCCCGTCGAGGCCGACCTGGTCATCGGCGTGCCCGACTCCGGCCTGCCGCCCGCGGAGGGCTATTCGCACGAGAGCGGCATTCCCTTTGGCGAGGGCCTCATCAAGAACCGCTACGTGGGCCGTACGTTTATCGAGCCTACGCAGGAGTTGCGCGCCATGGGCGTGCGTATGAAGCTTAACCCGCTGCGCGACAACATCGAGGGCAAGCGCCTGGTCGTCATCGACGACTCCATCGTGCGTGGCACCACCATGGTGCAGCTCGTCAAGATGCTGCGCAACGCCGGCGCCAAGGAGATTCATATCCGCATCAACTCGCCCGAGGTCATCTGGCCGTGCTTCTACGGTATCGATACCGACGTACAGTCGCAGCTTATCAGCGCCAACAAGACGGTCGACGAGATTTGCGAGTATATCGGCGCCGATTCGCTGGCTTTCCTTTCAGTCGAGGGCCTGCTGAAGGTCATGCCCAAGGGCGGTTACTGCGATGCGTGCTTTACCGGCCGTTATCCCGTGGCGATTCCCGAGAGCTTTGGCCGCGATAAGTTTATGGAGGGCTTTAAGCCCCGCAACCTGGATAAGCCGCTGCACTTTGATGACGACGCCGTGGTCGAGAAATACGACGACCGCAGCTGGGAAGAGGAGCACGGCGAGGCCTAAAACCTGCCATGTAGGGACAGGTTCATTTTGGTAGGTTTTACCTGCTGTTTTATTGATATGACGGCGTGTGCTGTTATGGCACACGCCGAAATGAACGCAACTATGAGCACCGTTTGGCGCCCGCGCGGCGGACGGTAGTGGGAGAGGAAGGCTCAGATGAGCGACAGCAAGCATGTGACGTATGAGGATGCCGGCGTCGATACCGCTGAGGGCGGCCGCGCCGTCGACGCTATTAAGCAGATGGTCAAGGACACCAATCGCCCCGAGGTTATCGGCGGCATCGGCGGCTTCGGTGGCCTGTTCTCGGCTGCCGCGCTTAAGGATATGGAAGACCCGATTCTGATTAGCGGTACCGACGGCGTGGGCACCAAGCTCGTGCTCGCCCAGATCATGGACCGTCACGAGACGGTGGGCCAGGACCTGGTCGCCATGTGCGTCAACGACATTTTGGCTTCGGGCGCCGAGCCGCTGTTCTTCCTGGACTACGTTGCCATCGGTCACATCGAGGCCGAGCACATGGCAAAGATCATCAAGGGTGTGGCCGACGGCTGCAAGCTCGCGGGCTGCGCGCTCGTGGGCGGCGAGATGGCCGAGCACCCGGGCGTCATGGCTCCGGCTGACTACGACCTCGCCGGCTTTACCGTGGGCGTCGTCGACCGTCCCAAGATGCTCGACCCCGCGAATGTCCGTCCCGGCGACGTGATCCTGGGCCTGCCCTCCACCGGCGTGCACTCCAACGGCTACTCGCTCGTGCGCAAGGTCATTGGCGTCGACGGCATTAAGCCGGGCACGCCCGAGGCCGCCGCTAAGGCCGAGGAGCTGAGCCGTCCGCTCGAGGAGCTCGGTGGCGCTTCGCTGGCTGACGCCCTGCTGGCCCCCACGCGAATTTATGTGAAGCCGATTCTTGAGCTGCTGCGCGGCGGCGCCAACGTGCACGCCATCGCCCACATCACTGGCGGCGGTATTACCGAGAACCTCAACCGCGCGCTCGCCGACGACGTCGACGCCGTGGTCACCCGCAACGGTGCCGAGATGGGTTGGGACGTTCCGCCCGTCATCACCTATGTGTCGCGCCAGGCCGAGCTTGCGCCCAACGAGGCGTGCAAGACCTTCAACATGGGCGTTGGCCTGTGCCTGATCGTCGCCCCCGAGGACGAGGCCGCGGTGACCGAGGCTCTGGTCGCGCTGGGCGAGAAGCCGTTCCGCGTGGGCGAGTGCGTCGAGGGTTCCGGTAAGGTCGTGTACTCCGATGAGCGCTAACGAGCAGATGACTGCTGCCGAGGGCCTGGATTTTGTGCCCTATACCCGTCCGACCGGCACCGATACGGTCGAGCCGCTCAAGATCGGTGTGCTCATCAGCGGTTCGGGTACCAACCTGCAGGCGCTGATCGATCTGATCGCTGCCGGCAAGCTCAACGCTTCGATTGAGCTTGTGGTGTCGAGCCGTCCCTCGGCTAAGGGTTTGCAGCGCGCTGAGCGTGCAGGTATCCAGACGCTTACGCTGTCCAAGGATGTCTACGCCGACCCCATCGCCGCCGACGAGATCATCGCGCACGAGCTTCTCGAGCGCGGCTGCGAGTATGTGGTCATGGCCGGCTACATGCGCATGGTGCACACGCCTCTGCTGGCGGCGTTTCCCAACCGCGTGGTCAATTTGCATCCGGCGCTGCTGCCGAGCTTTACCGGTGCGCATGCGATTGACGATGCCTTTGCGCGCGGCGTCAAGGTAACTGGCGTGACCGTGCATTTTGCCAACGAGATCTACGACAACGGTCCCATCATCGCCCAGCGTGCGCTGGCTGTTGAGGAGGGCTGGGATGTCGACACGCTCGAGGAGCACATCCACGCGATTGAGCACGTGCTGTATCCCGAGGTTGTGCAAATGCTCGCCGACGGTCGCGTTCACGTGCTGGAGAGCGGCAAGGTCGCAATTGACGCGCCTCGCGGCTAGCGGCGCACAGTACAATTTAGCCGAGTAGTCAGGGTGGTCATTGGCGCCAAGGCGCGCGTGGCCACCTTCTGTTTTTGGGTAGTCATCGGGGACGGTCTTTAACGACTGGTCATTCAAGAACGTCGCAGGTGACTAGGTGAGAGAGGTGAGCGCATGGTGGATAACGAAGCGCTGTTTACGCCTGAGCTGGTGTTTTTTGATTGGGAGTGTGCAACGCCGGATGAGGTGTTTGCGCGGCTCGAGGGCGAGCTTGCACCACGTGGCTACATTGCGTCCGGTTGGCTCGGCGCCGTTCGCACGCGCGAGGATGCCTATCCCACGGGTCTTGCCATGCCGGCGGCAAACATTGCCATTCCGCATACCGATCCGGGGTTTGTGGCCAAGCCCTATATCGCGGTGGTGAAGCCCGCCGCGCCCGTGACATTTAACGCTATGGCTGGCATGGGCGCTCCGGTGCCGGCGCAGATCGTCATCAATCTGGGCATCGCCGAGCCGGGCGGCCAGGTCGAGGCCCTGCAGGCACTCATGAACATCTTTATGGACGCCGATGCCGCAGCCGACGTGCTCGGCCAGACCACGCCCCAGGGCATGGTCGACGCCATTCGCCGTCACTTCTAAGGTGGGGCTGAGTCGGCACTTGGGGACTGTCCCTAACTGCCTGCTGCCAGAGCTGTCCCCTTTGCACCAAAATGGTGCAGATTAACCTGTCCCCAATGCACCAAGCGTGCCGCGGGGGCTGCGTTGTGACACAATGGCGTTTGTTCGATTCGTTATGCGAAAGGCCAACTATGGCAAATAAGAAAAAGAACTCCGAGGCCGCGCCGACGCCCGAGCAGCAGGCCCGCGCTGCCTCCAGCTCTCGCAAGAAGCAGCGCAAGACGTACGTGTCTAAGACCGTCAAGATCGTCCTGGTGGTCATCGGCGTGCTGGCAATGCTGCTTTCCGTCTCGGCGATGGCGTGCTCCGGCCTTATGTCGCAGGCCGAGGACACCTCGGGCTACAAGCTGACCGGCGGTGTTGCTGCTACTATCAACGGCACCAACCTCACCGAGGACACCGTGACCAAGCAGATCATGAGCATGCGCACGTCCTACGGCTACACCAAGGATGAGGATTGGGCGCAGTATCTGGTTGACAACGACCTCACGCCCAAGAAGTACCGCAAGCAACTCATCGACTCCTACACGCAGCAGATTCTGCTTCAACAGGCACAGAAGGAGAACGGCGTGACGGTGTCGGACGAGGAGGTCGAGAAGGCTTGGAAGGACGCGTGCAAGAGCGCGGGCGGTGCCAAGGCCTTTAAGAAGACCCTCAAGACCTACGGCTATACCGAGGACACCTACAAGGACTCGCTCAAGGAGAGCCTGGCACAGCAAAAGCTCAAGGACGCCGTGGCGCCCACCAGCAAGCCCAAGGACAGCGAGATTGTCGATTACATCAACGAGAACCTGTCTAACTACAACGATGCCCGTCGTTCGTCGAACATCCTGATCAAGGTCGATTCCGACGCATCTGACGAGGACAAGGCCGCCGCCAAGGCCAAGGCGCAGGAGTGTTTGGACAAGATCAACTCCGGCGAGCTGAGCTTTGAGGACGCCGTTGAGCAGTACTCCGAGGACACCGGTTCCAAGGAGAAGAAGGGCGATGTGGGCTGGGATAAGCTCACCACCTTTGTCGACAGCTACCAGACGGCGCTCGAGGGGCTCAACAAGGGCGATGTGAGCGAAGTCGTCGAGTCGACCTATGGCTACCACATCATCAAGTGCACCGACTACTTCCATGTCGATAATCAGGTTGATGACATCAACCAGGTGCCCAAGGCCATCAAGAAGTATGTCTCCAACGTGGTGAAGACGCAGGCGGCCAGCACCGCGTACAGCGAGTGGCTAGAGCAGTACAAGAAGGACGCCGACATTACCGTCAATCCCATGCCCAAGGACGTACCCTATAACGTGAGCCTGAAGGGCGTCACCAAGAGTTCGACCGACGATTCGTCGACGACTGAGTAATCATGGGGCGGTGCTCGCGCGAGTGCCGCCCACGCTATTAGAGAGGATTTGCAGATGACCAACGAAGAGCTGCAGAAGGAAATGATCGCGGCCATGAAGGCCAAGGACAAGGTTCGCCTGTCCATCATTCGCCAGGTTAAGGCCGAGGTGAAGAATATCGAGGTTAACGAGCGCCGCGATGTGACCGAGGAAGACGTCAACAGCATGATCAAGCGTCTGATCAAGCAGACGAGCGAGACGCTGGAGATGTCCATCAAGGCCGGCACCGACCAGGAGCGTACCGACAACCTGACCGAGCAGGTCAAGATTCTGGAAAGCCTGCTGCCCGCGCAGGTTTCGGGCGAGGAGCTCGAGGCCCTGATCGAGCAGGTTATCGCCGAGCTGGGCGCCACGTCCAAGAAGCAGATGGGCCAGGTTATGGGCGCTCTGGGCAAGGCCACCGGCGGCAACTTCGACAAGCCGGCCGCGGCAAAGATCGTCGGCGGCAAACTCGCGTAGGGGCCGAGCGGTACATAGTTGATGTTGAGGGGGCGTGGCCATCATGGTCGCGCCCCTTTTTGCTAGGCTGGGCACTCATTGGGGACAGACTTAAATGAGCGCCCAATGAGCAGGTACTCATTTAAGTCTGTCCCCAATGAGTGGGTGGAAGGTTGCGGGTTCTTTACGGGAATGTAGTGTGGGCTGCGGAAACGTGGTTCTTTCCGTAAAATAGAGCAATTCGTGTAAACGCAGGGAAGGGACATTCATGGCAGACATGATCGAGATCAAGCATCTCAACAAGTACTTTGGCGACCTGCATGTGCTCAAAGATATCAATCTCACTGTCAAGCGCGGCGAGAAGCTCGTAATGATCGGGCCTTCCGGTTCGGGTAAGTCGACGCTCATCCGTTGCGTCGATTATCTGGAGGAGCCCACGTCGGGCGAGGTCGTCATCGACGGTACGCCGCTCACCAAAAAGAACCACCTGGAGATGGCTCGCAAGTATAGTTCCATGGTGTTTCAGCAGTTCAACCTGTATCCCAACATGACGGTGCTGGGCAACCTGACGCTCGCGCCCATCAAGCTGCAAAAGAAGAGCAAGGAGGAGGCGACCGAGATCGCCATCGCCGCGCTCAAGCGCGTCGGCATGGCGCATAAGGCCGGCGAGTATCCGCAGAATCTCTCGGGTGGTCAGCAGCAGCGCATCGCCATCGCCCGTGCCCTATGCACCAAGCAGCCCATCATCCTGTTTGACGAGCCGACCTCGGCGCTCGACCCCGAGATGGTCCAGGAGGTTCTGGACGTTATGATTGAGCTCGCGCAGGAGGACATCACCATGATCTGCGTGACGCACGAGATGGGCTTTGCGCGCCAGGTGGCCGACCGCGTCATCTTTATGGAGGACGGCCGCATCCTGGAGGAGGGCACGCCCGAGCACTTCTTCGATAACCCCGAGAACCCGCGCTGCCGCGAGTTCCTGTCCAAGATTCTGCACTAGGCGCGGTGATGGACATGACGGATATGACGAGGGCGGCCGTGTCGCGCCGTCACTTTTTGCAGCTGGCGGGCGCCGGCATGCTTGCGCTGACGGGGACCGCGCTTACCGGTTGCGGCAACTCCACCAGTGGCGAGGGCTCCGACAAGGGGTCCAAGCTTGCGGCCATCAAGTCGCGTGGCCATCTGAATGCCGGCGTTAAGAAGGACGTTCCCGGCTACGGTTATTACGACACCGCCAAGGGCCGCTTTGAAGGTATGGAAGTCGATTTGTGCTACCAGATTGCCGCTGCCGTCTTTGGTGTGAGCTACAAGGATGCTCGCGCCCAGGAGCTAGTCGAGTTTACCGACGTAACGCCCAAGACGCGCGGTCCGCTGATCGATAACGGCCAACTCGACGTGGTCGCGGCGACCTACACCATCACCGACGAGCGCAAGAAGAGCTGGGATTTCTCGACGCCGTACCGCACCGATTACGTGGGACTCATGGTCAAGAAGCGTTCGGGTTTTACCTCGATTGAGGACCTGGACGGCAAGGTCATCGGCGTGAGCCAGGGTGCTACCACGCAGGGCCTGATCGAGCAGATGATCAAGGACAACGGCTTTAGCTGCAAACCCGAGTTTAGGGCCTTTAGCGGCTACCCCATCATCAAGAGTTC
>CABQMC010000051.1 GCA_902465115.1 uncultured Collinsella sp. | reverse complement strand
AAACCGTCAAGCATTTGGTCAGCGCCTGGACAGCATTTGGTCAGACTTCGCATGAAACCGTCTGGTACGTTTGCGCCGTTCCAAGAGTTGGGAGGCGACATGGGAAACATGACGGCGAATCAAAGACTTGCAAGTCACATTAAAGCATGCGAACAGCAGATGAGTTGCGTGTACGCGCGCACGGCGGCGGAGGCAAAGCAGATTGAGCGGCGTGTTGCGGCGGGAAGTCTAGAGGCGGTCATGCCGGGGCTGTATGCGCGTCCGGATTATTGGTCCGAGCTCAAGTTTCGGCAGCGTTATCTGCATCGGGTACGGGCCCTTGCGCAAAAGCATCCCGACTGGACGTTTTGCTCCTATACGGCGGCTGTTATCTATGGCCTTTCGGTTTCGCATGCCAATTTGACGCACATCCATATCGCCGCGATGCCGGCCCAATCGACGACGCCGGGCTCTCAGGTCATTCGTCATCGCTATGCTCGTCAAACACGGGCCACCCAGATGGATATCGCCGTAACCGATATCGATCAAACGATTACGGATTGCTTGGTCGATGCATCGTTTGTCGAGGGACTGATCATCGCGGATTCGGCACTCCATGAGCAACTTTTGTCGAAGGAGCATCTCGTTGAGACGGTCGATAAGCTTGGCCTGAATCGTCGCGGTGTTGTGATGGCGCGCAGGGTTGCGCGGTGTGCCGATGGCCTGTCGGAAAGTGGTGGCGAGTCCAAGGCACGTGCCCTGATGATCGAGCGCGGCTGGCAGACGCCGGAGCTGCAAGTTGAGCTGTTCGACCCGGTTGAGCCGGGACGGCCGTATCGCGTCGACTACTTGTGGCGCGTGGGCGACCAGCTGATTATCGGTGAGTTCGACGGATTCGTTAAAAGCGAGAAAGCGGCGGAGGAGGGCAAGCTCGCAAAGGCGCAGTTCGATGAGCGTCAGCGCGAGTCGAGGCTTTCGCTGCTTGATAACTGCAAGATCGTGCGCTTGTGCTGGGATGATCTAAGGGATCCGACAAAGCTCGATCGCAAGCTCAAGGTCGCCGGCGTGCCGCGTGCGTGCTGAGGCAGTTGCAAGGCGTTTGGCTGAACGAGCGTGGAAAATCAGACGGACGAGCGTGGAAATCTGGACGCTTGTTGAATGAGCGTGGATAATCTCCCATTTTTGGCTCGTAAGGGGGCCCAAAGTGGGAGATTTTCCACGCTCATCTTGCGGGTGCGAAACAGCGGCGATCAGGCGCTGATGATGTGGGGTAGCGGCAAGTCGTGGGCGTCGGTGGGAACGTGGCCGACACGCTGCTCGTCAAAGGCGATGCCGATGATTTGGCATGCGGGCGAGAGCGTGGGCAGGTAGCGGTCATAGCAGCCGCCGCCGTAGCCTAGGCGCGCGCCGGTGCGGTCGAAGGCTACGAGTGGCACGATAATCATGTCGAGAGCTTCGGCAGGCACGATAAGGAAGCGGCTGCTGTCGATGTCCGTGGCCGCAAAGGCCCGCGTGGGGTGGGCGATAAACGGAGCCGCGGACGCATCGTCGGCGGCAACTGCCCGCATGCACATGCGCTGGCCACAAGCTGCGGCATCAATTGCCGAGAGCATGCACGGATAGGCCACGCGCCAGCTGCGTTTGGCGGCCGCAGCGGCAAACGCGGCTGGGTCGACCTCGGAGCCCATCGCGGCATAGATGGCAACGGTGTGCGGCGCCGCGGCATCCAAGCGATCCAACAGCTCAACAAGCCGCGCACAGATAACGGCAGACTTCGCTGCCTGCACATCCAAATCAATCGCATCGCGCCGGGCAATCACCGCCTGCCGCAATCCAGCCTTGTCCATCCCAACCTCCTCTAGCAAACCTGCCAAAAAGGGACAGGTTTATTTTGGCAGGTTTTATCTGGGCAAACACCCAAACCACCACACAAATCATCGCAAAGGGGACAGCTCATGGACACCTTCGTGGGTTTTGACGAAGAGCGGGTGTTCGCGGCGGTTTGTCTCGATCTGTAACAGTAACTCGGCAAAATCGGATTTAGATGTTACAGATTTAGACAAACTGGTGGGACGGGCTGAGCTGACCCGTCCAAGCAGCGGCAAAAGAAAAGGTAGATTTTCAGGCATGTTCCAAAAATCTACCTTTGTTGTGGTTAGCCGAGCAGGTCGACTACGTTAAAGCCGGCGTTGCTCTTGGCGATGACTTCGCGGCTGCCAAAGACGCAGGTGGGCGACTCGGCTGCGATGCGCGTCACGTCGGTGCCGAGCGAGCGCAGCTCACCGGGCGTGGCGGCGAGCATCTGGGCGCCGCGTGCGTGCGGATCGAGCCCGGCCAGGTAGGTCGTGTTGCGGCGCTTGGTGAGCGCGTACGGCTTCACGGGCGCGTCCATGCCGCTCACGCAGCTCACAATAAAGCCCTCAAAGGCGGCCTCGTCGGGCTCAAAGCTGCCGAGCCATTCGCCTGCGCGCGCCACACGCTCAATCGAGGGGTCGATTGCCGGGTCGCGGTAGGTGTAGAACGCCGCCTGACGCTCGCCGGCCGCGCGGAATCCGCAGCCGTACGCACCACCCTTCACGCGGATCTCGTTCCACAGGTAGTCGTAGGAGAGCGCGTTGGCGGCAACCGCCCAGGCGCCCGTCACGTCAATGCCCAGGCGACGCGGATCGCACGCGCTTGCCGCAAAGCAGATGTCGCTGGGGATGACAAAAGCCTCGTGGCGGTCGCACGGCGCCGGCACCACGAGCGCGTCGCGGCCGGCATCGGCGCCGTCGCCAGCGTCCAGCCCCAGGTCGCCCGCGGCATCCCAGTACGCGTCAAAGTCCTCGTCGCTGCCGGTAAAGCTCGCCATGCAGCCGTCGGCCACAAAGATGCGGCCTGCCAGCTCGGTAAGCTTGGCGCGCAGGCCGTCCAGGCGCTCGTCAAAGTGGTCGAGCAGATCGCGCAGGAACAGATAGAAATCCACGCCCGAAAGCTGCTCGCGCACCACGGCCGAAGGCGAGCTGTAGCTCATCGCGCGACCGAGCGCCGCCGAGTGGCCGTTGTTGATAAAGCCCTGCTCAAGCCCAATGCGAATCTGCGTGAGCACGTCGCGAACGCGGTCGGCGTCGGCATCGAGCAAAAGCGTGCTCGACCACACCTCGCGCGGCAGGCTTGCCAGTGCGTCGATCTTTTCGGACAGGGCGCCGGCGCTCACCAGCAGGTAGGGGCGCACGTCGTCCACGTCGGGCTGCGTCATGACCTCGGTCGTAAAGCTCAAAAAGCCGAGCTTGCCGGCGAGCAAGTTGTCGAGTTCCTCGGCCGAGTGCTCGCGCGTGGGCAGCTGCTTGAGCAGGCGGCAGAGCAACGTCACGTAGGGCAGGTCCTCAAATGCGACGCAGCTCAGGTCGAAGTACTGCATGGCGTAGGCCAGGCGGTTAGTGGGGATGCCATGGCGCAGGCAGGGGATGGGCGCGGTTGTGTCCACAACGAGCGGCGGCTCGGGGCGTGCCTCGCCAATGTCGGACACGTCCGCCAGCTCGGCATCGGTCATGGCGTCGCGCTTGGCAGCTAGCTCGGCAGCTTCGGCACTCTCCGCACCCTCGGCGGCATCCACCGGCACCAGCTCGACCAACGCCATGTGGTCGTTCTGCAGCACCAGCTCGCGCAGCAGATCCTCAAAATAGCTGCCGTCCAGCTCGCCACGCAGTTCCTCGTACACCGGGCCGTACTTGAGCGCCAGCGTCGCGGCGTCGTCATCGTAGAGCCAGGTGCTCAGCGCGTCGCACGCAATGGCCACGCCGTCGGCGATGCCGTAGTCGCGCTGGCGCAGGTCGTACTCGTTGCTGCTGATGATAGCCTCCAGGCGCTCGCGCGGAACGCCGTGCTCGCACAGGTCGCGGCAGGCGTCCTGGAACACGCGACGCAGCTCGCGCGCTATGCCGGGCTGCGCGTTTTGCAGCATGATGAGCTCGTAGGGCTGCAGGCTCTCGGCCGCGGTGTAGCTCACCACGTTGCCGCCCAGGCCGGCGGCCAGAATGGCCTTCTTAACTGGTGCCTCGTTGGAACCCAGCAGTGCCTCGAACAGGATATCCGCCGCGATCGTGCGCTTGCGGTCGAGCGCGCTGCCCAGCACCAGGCCCAGGCCTACCAGGGCGTTCTCGGGCGTGGTGGCCATCTCGATGCGCTTGTACTCGCAGGTCACGGGCGACTGCACGTCCAGCGGATTGGGCGCCAGCGTGGACGGGTCCTCGCCGGCGGCAACGGCAGCGTCCATGCGGCGGCTCGCGGCACTCGGCTGCGACAGATAACGTTCGTCCAAAAAGGCCAGTGCACGGTCCACGTCCAGGTCGCCGTAGAGCGTGATGTAGGAGTTGGAAGGATTGTAGTGGCGCGCGTGCGTGTCCAGGAACTGCTCGTAGGTGAGCGCGGGAATCGCGCGCGGGTCGCCGCCGCTCTCGTGCGCATAGGCGGTGTCGGGATAGAGCGCGGCGTTGACGGCATCGTCCAGCACACTCATGGGGTCGGACAGCGCGCCCTTCATCTCGTTGAACACCACGCCGTTATAGCGCAGCGTGCCCTCGCGCAGGCTCGCGAAGCTGTCACCGCCCTCGCCCTCGACGCCCTCCGGCAGGTCCAGCTCGTAGTGCCAGCCCTCCTGCTCAAAAATGGTGGGTTTGGTATAGATGGCCGGGTTGAACACCGCGTCCAGATACACGTCCATCAGGTTGTACAGATCCTGCTCGTTGGTGGTGGCAACGGGGTAGATGGTCTTGTCGGGGTAGGTCATGGCGTTGAGGAACGTCTGCATGGAACTCTTGATCAGGTCGACAAACGGCTCCTTGACGGGAAACTTGGCCGATCCGCACAGCACCGAGTGCTCAAGAATATGGAACACGCCGGTGGAATCGGCCGGAGGCGTCTTAAAGCCAATGGCAAAGGCCTTGTTTTCGTCGTCGCACGCCAGGTACAGCAGGCGAGCGCCCGAGGCAGTGTGGCGCAGCACGTAAGCGTCCGAGTCGAGCTCGGGCACGGTCTCGCAGCGCTCGACGGTAAAGCCATGGCAGGTGGCGTCGGGCACCAGCAGCGCGGCGGCTGCGGCGCGCGGGTCGGTTGAGGTGGTGGACATATGCAGTCTCCTTTGACGCCCCAGCGGGGGCGAATCGAGTCGAATCCTCGAGAGTATACCCATATGGGGCCGCGACTCTGCGGCGAACTGACGACGATGCCAGCGGATTGGGCATAGGTCCCGCGTGCCCGCCGCACGAGCGTGGAAAATTGGACACTCTCGATATCCGACCGTCCGAAAATCCTCGCTCGTCCATCACTCGCGTATCTCTCGTCTCTCATTCGTCTCTAATATGAGAGATGACAGGAAGATGAGAGAAAAATATGAGAGATAACTGAGCAGCAAAGAGACAGGCAATCATGGTATTGTCTCAATACCGATTGTTCTACCAGCAAAAATATGTATAAATGAAGCAAATGGTAGACATTCCATCTCTATCTATCTCTTATCTCTAAGCCGAGAGATAGAGAGATAAATGAGAGATAATTACGAGAGATAACTGAGAGACGAGGGAAATCTATCCGCGGCATTCTCCGCCGGGCCGAGCGAAAGGACGTGCAGATGAACGAAAACGAGCTGACCGGTCTGCTTGAGTCTTTAAGGCGTATGGGCTCGGATGATCTTAACGTCGAAGTGAAGGAGAGCGCCACGACGCTTTCCCGCGACGTGTGGGAAACGGTGAGCGCATTCGCGAACACTGCCGGCGGAACCATCGTGCTCGGAGTGAGTGAGCGCGCAGGTTTTGTCCCGGTTGAGAACTTCGAGACCGAGAAAGTGCTCAACCAATTTGTGTCAGGCATGGGTGATGCGGGCGGTCGAGGAAAGCTGGCCAATCCGCCCAAATACACGATCGAGCGAGTGGAGCTTCAGGGCGTCATCGTTCTCGTCATTACGATTGAGGAGCTCGATCCGTCGAGCAAGCCCTGCTATGTCATAGAGCGGGGCGCCCAGGGCGGCAGCTACAAGCGCATCGATGACAAAGATGTGCCGCTTTCATCGACCGAGGTGCTCGCATTGGCGTCATACGGTCGAGCGACTCCGAGCGATCGCGACGCGGTGGCGGGCGCGGGCGCGGACGATCTCGACGAGACGCTGGTCGACCGTACGATAGATCGGGCTTTCTCGTTGACGCCCCGGGCAATGCGCGGCGCGCCGGACAAACAAACGAAGCTGGAGCGCCTAAATATCCTTGATTCCCAGGGCAATGTCACCAAGGCTGGACTCCTAGTTGTGGGCACCTACCCTCAGCAGTTCTATCCCAAGCTCTTCATTGACGTGGCTGTCCATGCGGGAACTCAGAAGGGCATGGCGGGGTCGCTGAGATTCATGGACCGCACAATCTGTGAGGGAACGTTGGGCGAGATGATCTCGGATGCCGTCGCAGCCGTCGCCGAGAATTTGCGGCGAACCTCGACCGTCCAAGGCGTCTCGCGTGTCGACTCGCTTGAGATTCCCGAGGAGGTTCTGCGCGAGGCAATCGCCAACGCCGTAATCCATCGAGAATACGGGGATCGGTTCTGTGGACAATCGATTGCCGTCGACGTCTTTGACGATCGTGTCGAGGTGACGAATCCTGGCGGCCTTTACGGGGGAATGACTCGCGAGAGCTTGTTTGACGGCAGCTCCCGATGCCGTAACGCGACGCTTGTGAAGCTCATGTCGATTGTTCCGCTGCCGGATGGCGCAGGTTCGCCGGTTGAGGGCAATGGCTCGGGCATCCCGATGATGATCGATGCCATGCGCGCGTATGGTCTGGCCGATCCCCTGTTCCGCCCGGGATTCGATCGGTTCAAGGTCGTACTTTACCGTTCAAAGATCGAGCCGGTCGATCATGGCGGGGGCTTAATTGTGACGGCACTCAAACACTACGGCGAGCTGGGGACGCGTGAGCTGGCAGAACGCACGGGGCTTACAATTTCCCAGGTTAGGTCGCGCGTCAACGCGCTCATTGCTCAAGGCGAGCTTGAGCCCACGGCGCCGGCGACGAGCCGCAACCGCAAGTATCGACTGTCAGAGCGCGTGGAGTAAATGCGTTAGTGGACGAGGCGACCCAATAATCGACCCTCAATTGGCGCCCACTAAGGTAAAGCGGTTGTTGCTCAGTCGACGGTGATGCTGAAGACTCGGCTTACGCCGGCATGGGCCCGAATCCGTCCATCAAGAACAGCCTAAGAACCAGCTTGATGACATTTCCCGGTTTGACTTCGGCCGTGCCAAAGACGTGGCGCTCGGCGAGCTCGCTGCAGTATGCATAGATGTCGCGGATAAGGTCCGCGCCCGAAAGCGTAAACATGTAGCCTGCGTCCGAAAGCGCATTGGGCGCGGCGGGCAACTTGGCCATGTGGCAGAACGTTTGCAGGTCGGGCGCCATAGCGTCCTGGTAGCCAAGATGGTTGCCGTCTTCTTGTGCGGCGAGTTCCAGCTGGCGTACTCGATCCAGCGCCACTGCCAGCACAAAGCTCGGCGTAGGCGCATTGACGTCCTGAGTGGTCGCCACAAGCCTGCCCACTGCCTGCGTGACAAGCCAAGCGACCTCGCGCTGGCAACGCACGGCCTTGCGCGTAACCGGCTTGATGGACGAAGAAGAAACGCTTCCCTTAGGCGGATTCGAAACAGCCACAAGAACCTCCCATGAACAATCCGGCCCAACAAGCCCGGATGAAACACGTGCTACATCAGTATACAGGGAAGTGGGGCAGCGGGGTACAAACGCGCCAGCGGCAAACCGAGAGCATCAACGATGTGCCGATCGCGGAATGAGATCTCGTAATAATTGACTCTCGGCCATATTATTGAGTGGCATGACTCGCGTTCGTATGGTTGTAGGTGCTGGCGATGAACGACATTGACCTTGCTGTTCCGTTGATGGATGGACCAAGCTATGACCGCGCCTGCAGTCTCGTGCCTTCCGAATACGTTGAGGCATGGGAGTGGTTTCTGGGTGAGGAACAGCGCGGCGGCGTTTGGACCAGCCTTCCGCACCACACCAAGGAAGATAGCCCTCAGTATCAGTATCGTTTGAGAATTGGCTCGGACTTCTTTCCCGTAACGCGGGATTCAGGGATCTTCTGGCCGGGCCAGGATCGGGTGAAGCAAGATCCCAATAAGATCTTTGCGCTTTCGGTCCATAACTCTAAAAAGAGCTTCTACACCGATGTACCTCCGCTCTATTTGGACGATGGTACGTGGGTCATTAAGTATTCGGTCCAAGCGCCAGGCGCCGTTGGTTCTCGAGACCAGAATTACAACCGTAAAATGCTCAACTGCATGGAATGTGGCGTTCCAGTCGGAGTCATATTTGCAACCGAGGTGGGCTACAAGGTGCTCGGCCTTGCGTTTGTTGAACGGTTCGAGCCCGAAAACGGATGGTTTGTTCTGCACGGTCCTGTTCATAAAGGCGGACCGGACCCCCGTTTTGCGCCCGACATGAGCTATCTGAAGCACATGCCCGTCGATATTGAGTTTGCCGGACAGGGTACGACCGACGACGAAAAGGTCCGCTATGCGTTAAGGCGCGAGCGATTGGGGCAGCAATGGTTCCGCAAGCAGCTCGTTGCCGCCTATGATGGCCGTTGCGCGGTGTCGGACTGCGGCGTCAGCGAAGCTCTGGAGGCTGCACATATCGAGAATTACTCGGGACCCAAATCGCAGGTTGCCAGCAACGGCATTCTGCTTCGGCGCGACTTACATGCTTTATTCGATGCTCATCTGATTTCGTTTGAGCCTGTTTGCGGCGAATATCGGCTGTGCGGATCGTACCTGCTGGATAAGACCGGCTACGCTTCCTTTGCGGGTGCGACGCTAAGGCAGCCGAATGAGCGTCAGTGGCGACCCAATACGGTGTTTCTTGAGGCCCA
>CABQMC010000050.1 GCA_902465115.1 uncultured Collinsella sp. | reverse complement strand
GCAACACGAGGGCCTATAAGAACTTGTTGAATCCACGTCAGCGCCTGTGCTGCGTGGTTAAGGCCGATGCTTATGGTCATGGAGCTGTTGAGTGCGCCAAGATCATGTATTCGGCCGGTGCCGACATGTTTGCCGTGGCGACGGTTAACGAGGGCGTTGAGCTCCGACAGGGCGGGATTACGAAGCCCATCCTCATCCTAAGCGAGCCGCCTATCGAGGCCATTCCGACGTTGCTCGAGTTTGATATCATGCCCTCGGTCTATACGTCTGACTTTGCTCTTGCGTATGGCGAATGTGCCGTCGCGGCGGGCAAGGTGGGCAAGTATCATCTCGCCATCGAGACAGGTATGAATCGTATCGGCGTACACTACACGCAGGTGCTCGACTTTGTGCGCGGTATTAATTTCCATCGCGGTATTCAGTGCGACGGCGTATTTACGCACTTCGCCACGGCCGATGAACCTTCGGGCTGGGACTACAAACTGCAGTGTCAGCGCTTTACCGAGGCCGTTCAGGCCATTAAGGATGCGGGCTTTGAGTGCGGTATCGTGCACTGCGCCAACACGCCGTCCTCGATGCTCGACCCCTCGATGCATTTTGATATGATTCGCGCCGGCGTTGGCTTGTATGGCATGCAGCCGTGCGAGCTGAGTGGCCGCGTGATGCAGCTTGATCCCGTTATGAGCGTCCATGCGCGCGTGACGCGTGTGGCACACCCTGCGATGGGTGAGGGCGTGGGCTACGGTTTTACCTACCGCGTACCGCGCACGCGCGTTCAGATCTGCACGCTGCCGATCGGTTATGCCGACGGCCTATCGCGTACGCTTTCCAATCGTATGGATGTGCTGTATCGCGGCGAGCGCGTGCATCAGGTTGGCAATATCTGCATGGACCAGTTTATGGTCGCCATTCAGTCCAACCCGGCACACGAGATTCCCGAGGCCGAGTATGGTGACGAGATGATTATTGTCGGCCGCGATGGCGATGCCGAGATCACTATGGACGAGATGGCTCGACTGCGCGGAACGATTAACTATGAGGTCGCCTGCGGCTTTGGCATGCGTCTCGACAAGGTCTACGTGTAGGAGCCGCTATGGGCGTCATGCACATCCCCGGCCATACCCATCAGGCACCACGTGAGGTCGCACTCGAGGAAATTGAGGCCGTTCTGGGCGATTGTCACCTCTGCCAGCTCTACCAGTCGCGTCACAATATCGTGTTTGGCGTGGGAAACCCCCGCGCTCGCGTGATGTTTATCGGTGAGGCGCCGGGCCGCAATGAGGATTTGCAGGGCGAGCCCTTTGTGGGGGCGGCAGGCGAGGACCTCAACGGCATTTTGTCGCTGGCGGGGCTCAAACGCGAAGACGTCTACATTGCCAACGTGCTTAAGTGCCGCCCACCGGGAAACCGCAATCCGCGTCCCGAGGAAGTGCTGGCTTGCTCGCCGTTTTTGCGTGAGCAGATTCGGAGCATCTGGCCTGATATTATCGTGACGCTCGGCAATCCCGCGACGCACTTTGTGCTTAAGACCGAGATTGGCATTACTAAGCTGCGCGGCAGGTTCCACCAGATGGGGCATTTTGTAGTAATGCCCACTTTCCATCCGGCAGCAGCGCTGCGCAATCCGGCGTGGCAGGAGCTGCTGGAGGAAGACTTTAAGATGCTGGGCGACTATCTGGAGCGACATCCCGCACCAGAGGACGCCTCGGAATAATAAGGAGCATATATGTCCCTGGAGCGCCTGGGGGTAGGTACTTACAAAACGACTTGCGCTGCCGATACGGAGTACTTTGGCGAGCTAATTGCACCGTGCCTTGAGGACGGCGATGTGCTCATCCTGACCGGTGGCCTGGGAGTGGGCAAAACTCACTTTACCAAGGGCGTCTCGCGCGGGCTGGGCGATGGGCATATGGTTACGAGCCCTACGTTTGCGCTCATGGCCGTTCACGATCAAGGCCGTATTCCGCTGTTTCACTTTGATCTATACCGCCTGGAGCATGCCTACGAGCTCGAGGATACGGGCATTTTCGATGTGCTGGGCTATGAGGGTGCTTGCCTGCTGGAATGGGGCGAACAATTCCAGGACGAGCTGACGGATGAGTATCTTTCGGTGACGTTCAAGCGTGATGAGGGCGACAGCGATGTGCGAACGATAACGCTCGAGGCGCACGGTGACCGCGCAATGGAGCTTTCCCATTTGATTGATAAGGCTGTACAAGATGAGCTTGCATAACGACAACGCGCTGGTGGTGGCGCTCGATACTTCGACCGACATGCTTGCCTGCGCGGCAAGCTGGATTGATGGGCAGACGGGCGAGACGAAGCTCGTGAGTGGCGACCACATGTGTCGCCGTCACGCCAACGTTGAGCTCGTGAATACCGTTGATGGCGTGCTGGCTCAAGCCGGTCTGGATCGCAGCGATGTTGGTTACTACGTGGTCGGCCGCGGCCCGGGGTCGTTTACGGGTGTGCGCATCGGCATCTCCACTGCCAAGGGCCTCGCGCGCGGTGCCAATGTTCCGCTGCTGGGCGTGTCGACGCTCGACGCTTGCGCTTGGACGGCGTGGAAGGCTGGCGTGCGCGGCAAGCTTGGTATCTTGGCCGATGCTATGCGCGGTGAGGTATATCCGGCGCTGTATATGCTGGTCGATGAGGGTCCCGAGCGTCAATTTGAGCGCGAACACGTGGTCAAGGCCGCCGTGGCGCTCGATGAGTGGCGCCAAGCAGCGGACTGGGACCAGGTTCAGCTGACCGGTGACGGTCTCGTGCGCTATGGCAAGCTGCTGGGTGAGGACGAGACCGCCCGCTGCGTGGAGCGCGACCTGTGGTGGCCTTCGGGCGAGGGGTTGCTGCTCGCGCACGCTGCGGGTGACGGCGATCCGGCTCGCGTCCTGCCGATTTACACGCGCCTTTCTGATGCCGAGGAAAACGAGCGCAAGCGTCTTGGTCTTGCCGAGAGTGCGCAGAGCGAAATTACGGGCGTTGCCGATGAGCTCGCCGGTCGTCATCTGCAGTTCCGTCCCATGGGCGCGGCGGATGCCGAGGGCGCGAGCGCGCTAGAGGCTGCCTGCTTTGAAGGTGCCGGACACAAGGCGTGGACGCCGGGCATGTTCCTGTCCGAACTGGGCGAGGACGTCGCTGCGCCGCGTAGTTGGTGGGTGGCACACGACGACGGCAAGCTGCTGGGCCTTGCCGGCGGTATGGTCGTGGACGGTGATGTGCAGATTCTGGATGCCGCCGTCGACCCGGCACATCGCCGCGAGGGCATTGCCCGCAAGCTGCTGTCGCATGTGAGCTATGATGCCCAGATGCTCGGCTGCACCACGGCTTCGCTCGAGGTCGAGGACGGCAACGAGGGAGCGATCGCGCTTTATAACGCTCTGGGCTTTACCGAGGCTGGCCGTCGCCGCGGTTACTACGGTGTTGGCAAAGATGCCATCGTCATGACGGCGCCGCTGCCCCTGGTGCTTCCGGTCGACAACGCTTCGCCCGAGCCGACGGCGGCTGAGCAGCGTGTATGGCCGCTGCCTGCGCCCGAGCGAACCGTTGAGGAGCGCGCTGAAATTGAGCGCCGTCGCCTAGTGCTCGCTATCGAGAGTTCCTGCGACGAGACGGCCGTGGCGATTATCGATGCGGATGGCAATATGCTGGCCAACCAGGTGTCGACACAGATTGATTTTCACGCCCGCTTTGGCGGCGTGGTGCCCGAGATCGCCTCGCGCAAGCACGTTGAGGTCATCGTGAGTGTCGTGGATGCGGCGCTTGAAGACGCCGCAGCGTCGCTGGGCCTTACGGGCGGAGCCATTGCGCCAAGTGAGCTTGCCGCTGTGGGCGTGACACAGGGTCCGGGCCTGGTGGGCGCGCTCGTGGTTGGCGTCGCCTTCGCCAAGGGCTTTGCGTATGCTGCCGGCAAACCGCTGGTGTGCGTCAATCATCTGGAGGGTCACCTGTTTGCCAACCTGTTGGCGCAGCCCGACCTTAAGCCCCCGTTTATCTTTACGCTCGTTTCGGGCGGGCACACCATGCTCGTGCACGTAAAGGCATGGGGCGACTACGAAGTGCTTGGCGAGACGCTGGACGACGCCGTAGGCGAAGCCTTCGACAAGGTGGCAAAGGCACTGGGCCTTGGCTATCCCGGAGGTCCCATCATCTCCAAGCTTGCCGAGACGGGTAACCCCAAGGCGATCGATTTTCCCCGCGCGCTTAACAGCAGGGGAGACTACCGCTTCTCGCTTTCGGGCCTCAAGACGGCGGTGACGCTCTACATCGAGCAGGAGACCAAGGCCGGGCGCACGATTCATCTGCCCGATCTGGCGGCCTCGTTTGAGGCGGCGGTCTTTGACGTGCAGTACAAGAAGGCCAAAAACGCCCTGCATGCCACCGGGTGCAAGGAGTATTGCATCGGTGGTGGCGTCTCGGCCAATCCGCATCTGCGCGAGATGATGATCAAGAAGCTCGGGCGTCAGGGGATCCGCGTGACGGTGCCGCCCTTATCTGCCTGCACCGATAACGCCGCCATGATCGCGGAGGTCGCTCGCCGTAAATTCGACCGAGGTGAAATCTCGCCGTTCGACGTCGACGCCGATCCAAACATGACGCTGTAGTCGTGCTTGTGCGG
The DNA here is from genome assembly GCA_902465115.1 of uncultured Collinsella sp. Lineage (GTDB taxonomy): Bacteria > Actinomycetota > Coriobacteriia > Coriobacteriales > Coriobacteriaceae > Collinsella. The sequence continues at coordinate 4,398 of CABQMC010000050.1, read as the reverse complement.
TCCCCGACGCTGCCCTGGCGCCAGCGGCCGCATATGAACTTTCCTGCTCTACAGTCCTGCTCACGACGGAGGCCACATTAAGTGGCCTCCTGTTCGTGCGGAACTCGCGATAAACTTCATCAGTGCCCGCCCCACGGGAAACCTGCCAATAAGGGATAGGTTTGTTTTAGTAGATTTTATCTGCAGGAATGCCGAGGCTATGATCAAATTGCCTCGTTGTAGGCATTCAGCTGGCCTTGCCAGAGCTTGCGATCGCTGTCGGTAATCTCTCGAATGATATGAGCTGGATTGCCGCCGATGATGACGTGGCTTGGAACGTCTTTAACAACAACTGAACCTGAGGCTATGACCACATCGTCTCCGATTGATACGCCCGGATTGATAATCACCCCGCCGCCCATCCAGACGTTGTTGCCGATTACGACAGGCTTAGCATACTCGAGGTCTAGATTGCGCACATCGGCGTCAATTGGATGCCCAGCAGTAAATATACTCACATGGGGTCCTAGAAAGACGTTGTCGCCAAAGGTCACGTAATTTTCGTCCAGAATCGTCAAACCGGTATTCGCATAGAAATGGTTACCAAACGAAACCCTGTCGCCGTGATCAAAATAAACGGGAGCCGTTAAGACCATATCGTCCGGAGCAACGCGAAAACACTTCTTTAGTTCCTCAAAGGCGCTCGAATCAGCCCAATACTCCGACTCATTAAACAACTTCTGAGCCGCATGCACCCTACTAAACGAATGGTCGTTAACCCGATAGGGGCTATAGAGCACCCCGGCAATCATGCGGTCCCATTCAACCTTATTTGTCATGCCAACCCCCTAGGCTAAGCGTTAGATGCGAAAAAGTATATCAACTAAGAACAGAAGACTAGCAAGCTACCAACAGCGTTAACCAGCCCTTTTGCTTGCGCCCGGGAGGGACTCATATGAAGTTTATCGCGAGTTCCGCACGCAAAGGAAAGCACTTAATGTGCTTTCCGTCTTGCGCAGGACTGTAGAGCAGGAAACTTCATATGCGGCCCTCCCGGGCGCAAGCAAAAGGGCGACCCCTGTACGGAGTCGCCCTTGTTGAGCTGCTTATGTTTAGCTGTTACTCGGCGTCGTGGTGACGGCGGGGCTTGCGGCCTCCGTTGTCGCCGGGACGGCGCGGACGGTCGCTGCGCTCGGAGCGCTCGCGACGCGGACGCTCACGGCGCTGGAAGTGCTCGCCGTCGCCCTCGGAGGCACCCTCGGCACGAGCCGGGGCCTCGGGCTTATCAAGACGATCGAGCGAGATCTTGCCGCGATCGTCGACCTCGATGACGACGACCTTGACCTCGTCGCCCACGTTGAGGACGTCCTCGACCTTCTCCACGCGGCCCTTGGCGACGCGGGAGATGTGCAGCAGGCCGTCCTTACCGGGCAGCAGGTTGACGAACGCGCCGAAGGGCTGGATGGAGACCACACGACCGGTGTACTCCTCGCCCGGCTCGGGAACCTTGATGATGAGCTTGATACGCTCGACGGCCTGGTCGACGGACTCGCCAGTGCCGCCGACAAAGACGGTGCCGTCCTCCTGGATGTCGACCGAGGCGCCGGTCTCGTCCTGGATACCGCGGATGACCTTACCGCCGGAACCGATGACGTCGCGGATCTTGTCGGTCGGAACCTGGATGGAAACGATGCGCGGAGCGGTGCTGCGCGTGGTGTGGCGCGGCTCGGGAATCACATCGAGCATCTTCTGCAGGATGAAGGCGCGACCCTCCTTGGCCTGTTGCAGAGCGCGGGCCAGGATGTCGAAAGTGAGGCCGGTGGCCTTGTTGTCCATCTGCAGGGCGGTGATGCCCTCGGTGGTGCCGGTGACCTTAAAGTCCATGTCGCCCAGGAAGTCCTCGAGACCCTGGATGTCGGACAGGACCACGGTCTTGCCCTCCTCCTGGATCAGGCCCATGGCGATACCGGAGACCGGGCGCTTAATGGGCACGCCGCCGTCCATAAGGGCGAGCGTGGAGCCGCAGGTCGAAGCCATCGAAGAGGAGCCGTTGGACTCCATGACCTCGGAGACCACGCGGATGGCGTAGGGGAACTCGTTCTCGTCGGGGAGCACCGGAAGCAGAGCGCGCTCGGCTAGATTGCCGTGGCCGATCTCGCGGCGCTTGGGGCTGCCCATGCGGCCGGTCTCACCGGTGCAGAACGGCGGGAAGTTGTAGTGGTGCATGTAGCGTTTGCCCTCGGTGGGCTCGATGGTATCCAGACGCTGGCCCTCGTTGAGCATGCCGAGCGAAAGAACCGAGAGCACCTGGGTCTGGCCGCGCTGGAACAGGCCGGAGCCGTGAACGAGCGACAGGTAGTTGTCCTTCACCATGATGGGACGGATCTCATCGGCGGCACGACCGTCGACGCGCTCACCGGTCTCGACGACCATGGTGCGCATAGCCTTCTTCTCGAGCTTCTTGAGCGCCACGGGGATCTCGCGCTCCCAAGCGGCCTGCTCCTCCTCAGTGAACTCGGCGCGGATGGACTCCTTCAGAGCCTCGACCTTACCGATACGGGAGAGCTTGTCGGCGTCGCGAAGGGCGGCAGCCATCTCGTCGTAGTGGGCGAAGATGCGCTCCTGGACCTCCTCGACGGGCTGGTCGAGCGGGTACTCCTTCTTGACGATGGGGCCGTTGACCTGCTCCCACTCGGCGACGAACTCGTCCTGAGCCTGGCAGAAAGCAGCAAGGGCCTCCTGGCCAAACTTCATGGCGGCAAGCATGTCGTCCTCGGAGATCTCCTCGGCGCCGGCCTCGACCATCGAAATAAAGTCGGCAGAGCCGCCCAGCTCCAGGTCCAGATCGGAGTTCTCGCGCTCCTCATAGGTGGGGTTGACGATAAACTCGCCTGTCTCCACGTTACGGCCGATGCGCACGCAGGCAAGCGGGCCCTCGAAGGGCACGCCGCCAAGCGTCATGGCCAGGGATGCACCCATGACGTTGATGACATCGAAGGGGTTGACCTGGTCGGCGACGAGCGAGGTGGCGACGATGTGCACCTCGTTGCGGAAGCCATCCGGGAAGCTCGGGCGAATCGGGCGATCGATCATGCGGGCCGTGAGCGTGGCCTTCTCGCTGGGACGGCCCTCACGCTTGAGGTAGCCACCCGGGATGCGGCCGGCTGCGTACATCTTCTCGTTGAAGTCGACGGTCAGCGGGAAGAAGTCGTAGTTCTTGCGCTCCTTGGAGACGACCACGGTGTCGAGCATCGTGGTGTCGCCCTGCTTGACCAGGCAGGCGCCGGTGGCCTGCTTGGCAAGCTCGCCCGACTCAAAGGTGTAGGTCTTGCCGTACAGCTCAAAGGTCTTGGATACGAGTGTCATTGTTCTCCTTAACCCCGCAGACCCCTTGTCTGCGGGCTTCTCATGTGACGCGGGCCCCCTGCCCCCGCCACGCTTCAGAGCGTGATTGTTCGCGCCCTTACACAAAAAGAGCGCCCCGCTGCGCAGGACGCTCTTAGCATGTACAAATCCTACTGGATGTTGTCGCGGATGCCCAGAGCCTTGATGAGCTCACGGTACTCGACGATGTCGTTCTTCTTGATGTAGGAGAGAAGACGACGACGACGGCCGACGAGCATGAGCAGGCCACGACGGGTGTGGAAGTCCTTCTGGTGGGACTTCATGTGCTCGGTCAGCTCCTTGATGCGCTCGGACAGGATGGCGACCTGAACCTTGGGGTTGCCGGTGTCGACCGGGGTGTTACCGAACTGGGCAGTCAGCTCCGCCTTGCGCTCTTTGGAAACAGTCATTGTTTCACCTTTCGTTATGCGTCGCCCACGGGCGACTCGATTCGCCTCGGACTGGGAAGCCGCCGGTGGAGCGAACAACCAAGGTCGAGGTACCAACAGGTCGGTATGTTACCACAAGCAGCCCGCGCCTGCGCATCATCACCGACCCAACATGAATTCCATCGCGCGGAGGCGCTGATCGGTGTGCGTCGCAGCCCAAACATGCGAAAGCCCGAGCAGGAATGCCGCCGTATGCGGGTCGATTCGCTCGGCCATGAGCGCATCGAAGGTCATGGACATGAGGGCGCGCAGCCATGCGACCTCACCGGTCGAGACCAGCTCGGCACCCGGAACGCTCGACGCGCACGACCCGCACATGAGACCGCCCGCCTGGGGCGAAAAATACGACAGCATGGGGTCTCCGCACAGCACACAGGCCGAAAAATCGGGACGATAGCCAACGTGCGATAGCAGCTTAAAGACATATGCCGCCACAAGTAGGTCCATATGTGCCGTGTCAAGCCCGCTGCCCACCAGGGCAAGTGCTCGCTGCGTTATGGCAAAGGTAAACGGGTCCTCGGCGTCCTCGAACGAGCACACGCGCGCGACCTCGGCGATCGCGCTTGCGGCGCAGGTCGTCTCGTAA
>CABQMC010000049.1 GCA_902465115.1 uncultured Collinsella sp. | reverse complement strand
CCGCGCGCCCGCCGCAAGGCAGCGGAGCGTCAGGTCGTAATCTTGAGCGCCCGCGACGTCTTCCGGCGACATGCCAATGCGATCAATAAGCGCCTTCTGCACCATCAGGAAATGCGTCACGCAGTTATGGCTATAGAGCAGGTCGACGTTGAGCTTGGTCTTAAAGACCGGCTGGCCCCACTCCCCCGTTTTCTGGAACATGTCCTCGTCGCAGAACAGGACCTGGGGACGCTTGTCCTCGGCCGCCTTATTCAGCGCGGAAACATACTGGAATAACGCGTCCGGTTCCAGAATGTCGTCATGGTCCAAGAACGCGACGTAGTCGCCTGTCGCTCGCTCGATACCTGCGTTGGTGTTGAGCACAATGCCGCCGTTGCCGGGAAGCTCGATGCGACGGATGCGCTCGTCGTTGGCGCCTGCCGCAAGGGCGGCCACCGCATCCCATTCAGGCGAGGCATCCATAAGGAGCAGTTCCCAGTTGTCATAACTCTGGGCTAGCACCGAGTCCAGCAGCTCGCGCAGGTATTCCCGATCAGTCTTGTAGCACGGCACCACAATACTCACGAGTGGTCTATAGGCAAAAGCCACCGAAGCGACACGCTGGCACGCCAGATCGCCCGGCTTTGCGCGATGTTGCTCAAACCAACGTCGATAAGCTGCGTCGTCAGCGCGTGCATCCTTCATGCGGTTCCAGCTGTCGTCGACCATGCCGTTGTACAGGCGACCATCCATGGCGCAAAAACCGCTCTGGATTAGGCCCGTGGGATCAGCCGCAATCGCGACAAAATCACGTATATCCTGGGGCATCTCAACGCTCAAATACGTTTTATTGACGCGGCAACCGTTGCGCTGCGGCACATCGACCTGCGATTCAAACACATGCACGGTAGCATCGATGGCATTCATATGCGTATCGAAGATCTGGAGCTCAGGCGCGCACTGGGGGTCTCCCGCCCAGGTAACCTCATAACGCCACACCGCGCCGGCGTCTGCCGGCAAATAGCGAATGGCATCGATCTCGTAGCGACCGCAGCATTCGCCACGCTGCGCATCGCGGAAAAGCGCACACAGCGCAGGCTTTGCTTTGTAGTTAATCTTGGATTCCAGCTTGGCCACGCGGCTATCGAGGCGAATAGAGCCCAACCTTTGGCCACCGAATGCAAAAACGGCATCCATCGACGAGCCATCCAAAAACGGAAGCACCAAGACGGCGAGCTCGCGTTCGTAATCGGAAACGGAAGGGCAAAGCGCCAGCACACGGCCATGATCGACCGGGAGTACCAGCGACGGCACACAAGAACCGCTCGTCGTCGCATGGGCAAACGCTTGAGAACCCTCCCGCTCAATAAGCGCGGCGACATCCTGACCGGCAAAACGAAGCAGCACAAACAGACGGCCCTGGCTGCGGCAAAGCGCCAAACGCTTGATACTCATCTACACTTCTCGCTTTCCCAGAGCGTTCGCTGCCATGCGTTTGCAGGCACCCAGGCGCCCAAACCTCAAGACGTCGTAATCGAACATGAGCTTTTTGCACTCACGGGCATTGGGGGCCTTGCTGGTAAGCGCCGCACGCACCATAGCAGCAACAGAAGGAGCGCATTGTGCGAGCGCAGCATCCCTGCCCACGGCAGAACCGGCAAGCGCCGTGGCAACGGCAGCAAACACCTTGCCGCAGTCCGAACCCAGTAACCTGAGCGCATCGTACAGCACCAGATCGCACAGGAAATATGCAAGGTCATCGGCATGCTGGGCATCGAGACCGTCGCGCCGCCAGTCAGCCAGCACCGCGGAGTAAATCTTCACGTGCTCCAGCAGACGCGTCTCGTCGTCGTAGCGCATGGTGTCCATGAGCGAACCCTTGCGCGCCACGCGGTAGTCATACAGCTTGTTCGAGACAAGCGCGGTCTTATGCGAACGACCGTACACGGCAAAATCGAAGACCTGGTCCTCGCCATACTTAACGGTTTCGTCGAACACGATCCCGTTGCCCAGCAAAAACTCACGCTTGCAGGCGGTGCGCCATGCAAAGGGGCGAGACGCTTCCTTAAACAACAGGTCAGAGCTATAGCCTTCAAACGACACATCACGCGGGCTCAGCACATAGTTAAGCCACGGATACCCCGCCTCCAGCGGATACGGATTCGCGCCAAAGGTCAAAACGTCGCAGTCCTCGCGCTCAAAGGCATCGACGATCACGCGGCATGCATCGGGCGTAAACCGGTCGTCGGAATCCAAAAACGTGACGATAGGCGCCGTGGACGCAACGATGCCTGCATTACGTGCACTCGACAGGCCACCGTTCTCCTTATCGACCAGCGTAAAGCGCGCATCCTTTTCGCAATAAGCGGCCGCAATATCGCGCGAGCCATCCGGTGAGCCATCGTTGACCAGCACGCCCTCCCAATCGAGCATATCCTGCGCAAGCAGGGAGTCCAGGCACCAGGCCAGGCACTCCTCCACTTTATAGATGGGAACGACAACGGAAATCTTGGGGGTAACCATAATCACTCGCTCCTACAGTGCGGCCGGAACGTCATCAGGGTGCGGGTTGTCGCCGTAGGTGCGCTGATACGTCAGCACGCGCCAGACCAGCGGCAGGCCGCCAATCTTAAAGTAGTGCTTAAACGTATTGAGCTTGCCGGGCTTCTTAAAGTCAAAGCGCGAATCGATATAGGCGCGGGGCGACTTGACCATCAGGCGCAAGTCGGTCTCGCCACGCGGATCAAACAGCGACAGGTCAAAGCGACCGGCATCCCAATCGGCCTTCAGCTCGGGTGAAGCCTTCTCCCAAAACTGCTCGCGTAGCTCATCGACCAGACGCTCATCATTCCAACGGTACGTATCGACCTTCATGCGCATTAAAATGCCCTGAAGCTGAGCCTTAAGCTCGGGGCGCTCGTCCAAAAAACGTTGCATCTCGGCATATTCGTCGCACACGCAAAACACCTTGTTTGGCGAATTAACGGAGCTCTTCTCGTTATCCTGGCGATAGCACAAAATGGGGTCCGCAATAAACGCGGCGCGCTCGGCGCAAGCCCAAACCTTAAAGTTAAAGCCTGCGTCCTGATACGAGGCACCCGGCGTGGGAAGGAACCGAATCTGATTGTCGTTGAGGAACTCGCGCCGATAGATAGCCGACCAAATGGAAGGTTTGCGGTAGAAGATGCCCGGGCGATCGACGGGGCGATACGCGGCGCCCGTCATATGCTCGTCGATAATCCCAAACAGTTCACGGCGTTCGCTGGGCGTGGACCAATACAGGTAAAAGTCGCCCTTTACCACATCGGCATGCTCAGCATCGGCCTTGGCGACCAGCTTTTGGAGCGAATCCTCAAACATGAAGTCGTCGGACTCAAGGATGCCCACGTACTCGCCGCGCGCCATCTCCAGGCCGCGGTTCATCGAGTCGCCGTAGCCGCTGTTGGCCTTGTCGATCATCTTTACACGGGGGTCGCGCTCCATGTACTCGCGGATGATATCTGGCGAGCTATCGGTAGAACCGTCGTTGATACAGATGATCTCGATGTCTTTGAGCGTCTGCGCCACTGCGGAATCAAGGCACTCGCGCAGGTAGCGTTCGACATTGCAAATGGGAACAAGCAGCGAAACTTTAGGGGTATCAGAGTTCTGCAAGAGAACCTCCTGTTGAATAGCGTGTAACAGGGTTATTTTAGCAGCCGAGTTGCGGCGGGCGGCAGCGCTTGGAATTAGATAAAGCGCTCCAGGCAGGCTTTGAGACCGCGAGTCGAAAGATAGAACAGCGTGGCGTCTGCCATCGAAACGCCCGAGGTCGTCGCAACGAACTTGTGGGCAACACGCCGAACGGCGCCCTTGGCAGGCATATCCGCCCACTTCGTTCCCAAAAACGTCGCGAGGTCCATGTTGACGCGAGCCGCCACGCGATGGAAGTCATCGGCATCCAAGCGCGCCAGGTCGAACACAATTAGGTCCAAAAACCAAGTTATCAGCTCGCCGGGACACAGGTCCAAAAGACCGTAGGCCGCCCAGTCCTCCAAGACCTCCTCGAGCATCCTCATGTGGGCATCAAGCTTTTTGGCGCGAGCCTCGGCACTGTTGAACTCGTGCGTCGCCGATTCGCTCTCCATCACGTAGTGGTAGAACTTGTTCGGCATGACGACGGTCTTGCGGGCAAGCGCATAAGCCGCAAATTGGAAGACGACGTCCTCGCCCAAAGCCAAACCGGGGGCGAAGCGAATGCCTTCGCGATTGAGCAGCTCGCGCGAAAAAGCCGCACGGCAGGCATACGGCTGCGCATTCGCATGGAACAGCAGTTGGGAATCACGGGCGCCGAAGGTACCGGCTTTGGGGCTCATGAGTTGCTGGACGCGTTTGGGGGCAGCATCGGCTGGTTCACAGACGCCGCCAAAAACGGCGGCCTCGGCATCTGCAGACTCCATGGCATGCAGCACGCGCTCGATCGTCTGGGCATCGATGTAATCGTCGGCGTCCACAAAAAAGACGGTCTCGCCCTCGGCGGCATCGATACCGGCATTTCGAGCACACGAGACACCCGCGTTTTCCTGGTCAATCACCAGTACGCGATCGTCGGCCTGCGCGATCTGGTGCAACACGTTCAACGAATCATCAGTCGAACCGTCGTTGACACAGACAACCTGAATCGAGCGCTCGGACTGGGCCAACAGCGAATCGAGGCATCGCTGAATGGAGCGTGCAGAGTTGTAAACGGGGACGACAATGGTAGCTTTAGGACACGAGGCTTCTCCCATGCCGACCTACCCCCTCAGCGATTCGATGAGGAAGGCGGCGACCACGCCTGGGCCTCCAACCGAGGCGTAATACTTAGCACGCCCCAAGGCACCATCCGTCGCAAAACTCGGATGCTCGTCAACCCAGCCCTCAGGATCTTTGAGGATGGCAGCGAGATTCGCGCGCTTCCACGGTTTGAGGTCGTCAAGCGAAAAGTCCCCGGCGTCCAAGGCCGCCTGAAATTCCTTGGCCATCTGCATCAGGAACTCCTTATAGAACTTAGGCGCCAGGCGCACGTAGTTCCACATGTACGAATCGTACTTAATGAGCTGATTGAACTTGAGCATGCGCGCGACGTCATCACTTACGTGATCACGGGCATAATCCTCTCGAATCCAACGCTCAATCTCGGCATACTCGGAATTGACGCAAAAAACCTTAGCCGAAGAATTGACCGAGGAATTCTCGTTGTCCTGTCGATACGACAAAACAGCATCATGCAGGTAAACAGCCTTATCGGCGCACGCGATCACCTTAAAGGCGAATGACGTGTCCTGAAAGGATGCCCCCGGAGTCGGCAGGAACTTAATGCCGTTGCGCTCAAGAAAATCGCGACGGTACACTGCCGACCAAATCGACGGCTTTTGCTTAAAGAACTGCGTCGTATCGCTCGGGTGCACTGGCTTGCCACAGTCCTTGGCTTTAAACATCTCGTGCAGCGAACGGCGCTCCTCGGGCTTAGACCAGTAGAAATCAAAGTTCGCCTTCGCAAAGTCGGCATTATTGCTATCGGCAGCCGAGACAAGCTTTTCGAGTGCGTCGGGCGCCATAAAGTCATCGGACTCCAAGATGCCAACGTACTTGCCACGCGCCATCTCCAGACCGTGGTTCATCGAGTCGCCGTAGCCGCTGTTGGCCTTGTCGATCATCTTGACGCGCCTATCGCGCTCCATATACTCGCGGATAATCGCCGGCGAGTTGTCGGTCGACCCGTCGTTAATGCAGATGATCTCAATATCCTTGAGCGTCTGCGCCAGGGCGGAATCGAGGCACTCGCGCAGGTAGCGCTGAACATTGTAAATGGGAATAAGCAGCGACAGAACAGGGCTGCCAGAGGCGTTAGTAGACAAATGTGCTCCTTAGGAAATACCTGTCGTTTCATGGTATCAAAGGGTCAGCGCGCCAGCGGGCGTTTATATAATCTATGGAGCCTCTTGCGGGCAAAGCAGCCCCACGTCATGCGGCGGGCCCATGGCAGGTTCCTGCGTTTTATTCAAAGCTTGCCGCTAAGGTGCGCCGAGCCTTTACAATAGGACAGTCCCAAGGACGTATTCGATAGCTTCCGTGCAGCGCTCGCCCGCCGCGCGCGAAAGGATATATTGCCCCATGCCTTCAACCCTTCCCGCTCCCATCGATAAGCTCGCCATCGTCGTCGTTACGTACAAGCGCCAGGAACTCCTGGCCAACTTGTTCGACTCTATGACCGAGCTCACGGCAACGCCCTGGCGCATCGTGATTGTCGATAACGAGAATTCGCGCGAGACCGAGGCCATGTGCACCGCATTCAACGAGCGCCTGGCCAACCTGTGGGGCATCGACACCGAGCAGCCCGACGCGCAGGGCGGCACCGACCGTGTCATCTACGCCCCGCAGCTCGAAAACGGCGGCGGTGCGGGCGGCTTCTCCGCCGGCACCAAGTGCGCCTACGACCTGGGCGCCCAGTGGTTCTGGGTCATGGACGACGACGTGCTCGTCATCCCCGAAGGCATCGAGCGTCTTGCCAAGTGGACCGACCGCTACGATGTCATCCAGGGTTCGCGCCTGGACTTTGACGGCGGCGCTTTCTTTTGGCAGTACCAGCTCATCCTCTCGCTCGGCATCCCTAACCCTATCGCCAAGTGGGATCTGGGTCCCGAGGGCCACCGCGCCATGAACCAGCTGTGCTTTGAGGGCGGCATGTTCTCGCGCCGCGTGGTCGACAAGATCGGCCTGCCCGATGCGCGATTCTTTATCTACGGCGACGATGCCTGCTACGGCTACGTAGCCAGCCAGTACTTCCCCGCCGCCGTGGTCGCCGACGTGGTGCTCAAGCGCGCCCGCGCCGTCTCTAACTGGGACATCGCCGGCAAACGCCAGCTCAACTCCACGAGCGACACCAACCGCTACTACATCATGCGCAATCGCGGCTTCCTCGCTCGCTATATGCAGATCTACGGTGACTATCACCCCATGTTGTTCCGCCTGGGCAATGCCGCGACCTTCTGTAAGGAATTCATTCGCCTGGCCGCCGTCGACAAGTGCTTTAAGACCGGCATTCCGGCGCTGCGCCGAGGCATGAAGGACGCCCGCAAGATCATCAAGGATCCAAACTGGAAGCCCATGCCGCCCATGAAGGACGCGGAGCAGTAAAGGGCTTTCGCCATCCCCTACAACCGTTGGCACACCACGGACACACGCTGCCCGTCAAAGCCAAAGCCCCAGCGCATGCGACCCACGCCGGGGCGCGGTACACGGATTTCGTCGATGCCGCCGCGCTCTATGTCGAGTAGCGACTGCACGGCCAGCAATTCCAGGCCCAGCGCATCCACATCGGGGTCATACATCAAGTTAATCGTTATCAGCGGGCGCTCGTCCAGCATGCCAATCGTATCTGCTACGTCGAACACAGCACCCGTAGGGAAAACCTGGATGACCCAGCGACCCGCGCCACACTTTCGCCTCGAGGCAGGATTGGCATAGCCCGGCAAGCCAAAGCAGAGCCCCTGCAAGAGCAGATGATATGGCAGCGGCGTATCTGGGTCGGTCGCACCGATTCCCGCATCTCCCAGGATGCGGCTTAGCGCCCGCCTCACCGTATCCTCGTCCCCACGGCACAACCCGTCGCGAAACGCATCGACGTCTCGAATGTCTTCGGCAGCACACTCAAACCACTCAATAATCACTAGACGCAAGGCCTGGCGAAGCTCGTTATTGGGCAATCGCAAAGCACGGAGGCGATCATCATGCTCTGGCTTCTCAGTCATATCCGTCGTCAGGAAACCTGACAGATACAGCGCCGTCCACAAGCCATCATCAGGCGAGGCCTCTAGCCCCGCAGCGCCCAAACAAAGCGGGACCCCAACGCATCCATGGGCCTCGAGCAAATCAAACAAGACCGAAAGGCGGTCGAGATTCCACCCGGCAACTACCCTACTCATGCAATCGGCATATCCATACAGATCGGCACGCACAGGCGCCGTGCAGCCTCGGCCCAGAAAACCGATCACACGCTCTGGACTCGAGCAATAGGCCCTGCCAAACCGATACCCCTCGAGCCATTCACGCGCATCATCCAGGTATTCCTCGCGCCCAGCATGATTCAAAAGAGCCTCGACCTCAGCATCCGAAAAACCGAAACATCGGTCACACCACGCCGACAGCGGCGTCGTCAGACAATACGAGCAGCCGCGCGAAGAAAGCGCCGCTTCAGCAGGGCCGGGACACTCCCCCATCAGACACGTCAGCCGCAACGAATCGCGCGCAGTGGCAATGGCGTCGAACAGCACGCGATCGAATAGCACTGCCGGATCGGCGCCGGAAGCGACCCTCGCGCTCGCACGGCCCAACCACGCCGCGTCGTACCCATCAACGAGCAATACAACCTGCTCATCGCAGGCCATCTCCAGCAGCTCAATGAGCACGCCAAGCACCGAGGCGACCTCGTCCTCGCCCGCCGCGCCACGCGCAACACGTTCGATGTGACGCACCTTGTCTCGAGCTAAATCCGGAGCCTCCAAAAGCGCCAGCAGGCGGGCGCACTCGCCCGAAAGAGCATCGCGCACGACGTCGGCAATAGCGGCGCCACGCCTCGCAGCGCCAGAAAAATCCAGCGATATCACCGGATAGCAAGCGTACTCATCCCGATAACGCCCGCCGTCCGCATCCCAAATCTGAGCATCGGCAAACGAGCTCCGACCGGCGCGACCGACCGCGGGACGCTCCAGAAAAGCCCTGAGCATCGACAAGTTCATGCTCTTGCCAAAACCCTCGGGTCGACAGCACACCACAACGGACGTGTCGCAGTCCAGCACATCGGCAATAAACATGGTCTTGTCAACCAGCATGCAGCAACCAAGGGCCTCCGCATAGTCGTGTATGCCAATGGGCAAAACAGCATCGTCGGCACAGCCGATCAAGCGCACGCCAAAGCTAGCAGCACAATCAACATTTGCCTGTTCAGACACCAAAACGTTCCCCTTAAATCGCAGCACGATGCCAATTGTAATGACCGCATCGCATGTACCGATGTCGTCGCGCAAACATATCGGGCAACGGTAGCAACAAGAGGTGTGAGGGGGCACAACTAATCGTTGCACAACAAAACGGGGCCCGACGCATTCGGCTTATAGGACAAAATGTGTGTCCCGATAGAACATCCGTTTCCATCCATTAATC
>CABQMC010000048.1 GCA_902465115.1 uncultured Collinsella sp. | reverse complement strand
AACCAAGCTCGGCTCCCAGAGCCTCAGCGAGCCTTTGCATCAGGGGCAGATTCTTCTTGGAGCCAATGCCGCGGCCCACCACGACCAGGCGCTCGGCATCGGCAATCGAAGTCTGCTGCCCCCACTCCTCGGCGGGAATCGAGATCTCGACACGTGCCTTAGCATCATCCGCAAGCGATATCTGGGTAATCGTGCCGGAGCGGCCGTAGTCAAAGTCGGACGCCTTAAAGATGCCGGGACGCACCGTTGCCATCTGGGGACGATGATTGGGGCAGACGATGGTGGCCATCAGGTTGCCGCCAAACGCCGGACGCGTCTGTTGCAGCAGCCCCGTCTCCGCATCCATCGAAAGCACCGTGCAGTCAGCCGTAAGGCCCGTCTGCAAACGCACGGCAACGCCGGGTGCCAGTTCGCGGCCAAAGGCGGTCGCACCGTACAGAATGGCCTCGGGCTTGCGCTCTGCCACCAAATCGCAGATCAGCCGGGCGTAAACCTCCGCATCGTTCTGGCGCAGACGCTCGTCGCGACAGACCATGACCTCGTCCGCGCCGGCACAAACCAGGAGTTCGAGGTCCCCAAGCGAGCCCTCGGGGCCCATACCGACCAGCGCCACCAGACGGCATCCACGAGCATCGGCAAGCTCGCGGCCCTTGCCCATAAGCTCATAGGCAACGGGAGTCACCGTATCGTGCTCGTCGGTCTGCACGAAGACCCAAATGTCACGATATGCATCAAGGTCCACCGCACCGGCGGCCTCGTCGCGCTCGATCGAGATGGCGTTGACGGGGCAGGCGTCGACGCACCCGCCGCATAGGATGCAGCCGTCGGTTACGCAGGCGCAACGGTTGGGCCGCTCGCCTTCCACTACGATGCCGCCCGAGGCACAGGCGCGAACGCAGCGACCGCAGCCGATACAGGCTTCGCTATCGATAATCAGTCCGCTCATCTATGCCATCCCCTCGATAATCTTGGCAAGTTTCGCCGCCTGCTCGGACGCCGTTCCGTCAACGGCCTCGCACGTTTGGTCGCGGTCGGGCACAAACGATCGCACGACCTGTGTCGGCGAGCCGGCAAGGCCGCAGCGCGCGGGGTCCGCGTTCACGTCGGCAGCGTTGACCACGCGTACGTCCGCCTCCTCGGCCGCACGAATACCGGCAATGCTCGGCATGCGCAGCTGGCCAATCTCCTTGGCAGTCGTCATCGCGCACGGCATCTCAAGATAGACCGTCTCCTCGCCGGCATCGCAGCCGTGAACAAGCGCCAGTGAACCACAGGTCGTAAAGCCCGCGCTCTGCACGCAGCTCACGTCGGTCACGCAGGGAATCTCAAAGGCACCGGCAAGCTCGGGACCAATCTGGGCCGTATCGCCGTCCACCGCCATCTTGCCGCAGATGAGCAGGTCGAAGTCCTCGTCGAGCGCCTCGATGCCGCACTTGAGGGCATAGGTGGTTGCTAGGGTATCGGCACCTGCAAAGGCACGATCGGTCAGCAGCAGTGCGTCATCGGCGCCTCGGGCGATGCAGTCGCGCAATAGCGATTCAGTCGCGGGGATGCCCATCGACACCACCGTTACGCGCACGTCCATGCCAAAGCCGATAAAGTCGTCCTTCAGCGCCAGCGCGCATTCCAAAGCGCTCGCGTCAAAAGGATTAATGACCGCCTGTTTGCCATCGCGCACGATGGTATTGGTCTTAGGGTCCATCTTGACCTCGGTGCTGCCCGGCACCGCCTTGACGCACACCACCATATGGAAATCGCTCATCTTCACGCGCCCCCTTTCTGGACGAGCTCATCCAAGAGCTTCTCCGAAAACAGGTTACCGCGGCCCAGCTGCCCGGCAGGATCGAGCTGGAGCTTGAGCCGCGCCGACTCGACCATGGCCTCGTGACCGTACATCGTCTCCAAGAAGCCCGCCTTGATCTTGCCGACGCCGTGTTCGGCGGAGACGGCGCCGCCCATGGCCGTGACCTCGGAAGCCCACTGGGCAAAGAGTTCTCCGCCGCGGCGGTAATCCTGCGCATCGCGCGGCAGAATGTTCACATGCAGATGGTTGTTACCGATGTGCCCCCAGGCGGCAGATTCAAGCCCGCTTTCGGCCAACGTGCGGCGATAAAGGGCGATGACATCGGCCAAGCGCGCGTTGGGCACCGACATGTCCGAGCCAAGTTTAGTGATGGTGGGATCCGTGCGGCGACGCTCGTCGATGAGCATGTTGACGCTCTCGGGCACCGCATGGCGGAAGAATCGCTGACACTCGCGATCGACCTCGGTGCGCGCGACCCATGTCGCATCGTCGCTGCCGCCCGCAAGCTCTAGTACCCACCCCAAGTGATACAGCTCCTCAGTCGCTTGGGCTTCATCGTCGCAGTCGAGTTCCACGTAGACACAGACCTTGGCGTCTTTGTCGAGCGCCGGCAGCGAGGCGAACGCGGTCGACTGTTCACGCTGACGACGCAGGATATCCAGGGCGCCCGCATCGAAATATTCGATGGCAGCCGCGTGGGACAGGACGGGACGCACAGAATCGGTGAAGGACACGGCCTTGTCTTCGCTGTCAAAGAAGCAGCTCACGCCCCAAACGACCGCAGGCGCCACCTGCAGGGCAATCTCGAGCTCGGTGATGACGCCGAGTGTGCCACACGCACCGATAAACAGATCGATGGCATCCATATCGTCAGCAACGAAATAGCCCGAAGCATTTTTGGTTTTGGGCATGGTGTAGTCGGGAAGGTCGAGCTCGAGCGTGCGGCCCTGCACCGTGACGAGCGAAAGGCGACGACCCTGTGCAAAAACCTCGCCACGGTGAAGCTCGAGCAGGTCGCCATCGGTCAGCACGACATGAAGGCCCGTGACGTGAGGGCGCATGGGGCCGTAAGCATAGCTACGGGCGCCGGAAGCGTTGCATGCCGCCATACCGCCCAGGCAAGCAGACGCCTCGGTGGGATCGGTGGGAAAGAATTGCTCGGGAGCTTCTTGGAACTCCTCGTAGGCCTCAAGCGATGCCTGGTCCCAGCCGGCAGTCGGCAGCACTTTCTTGCCCAGTTGCTTGCGCAGCTCAGACAGCAAGACGCCGGGCGCCACACGCAAAAGAAAGCGGCCCTGCTCATCGCGGCGAAGGCCCAAGTAGCGATTCATACGGGAAGTATTGAGGATATGCCCGCCGTGGGGCACGGCACCGGCGGCAAGGCCGGTTCGGGCGCCCTGAACCGTTACCGGGACACGCTCGGCATGGAGCTTTTCCAAAATGGCACGGACCTCGTTTTCCGTTGTCGGAAACGAGATGCTCGAGGCCTCGCCCGATGCGCGAGACTCATCGCGACCATACTCTTCGAACTCGTCGGTGAAGGGTTTAATGGTTGCAGACACGCGAACTCCCCCTTTAGCTAACTACAGTGTTTGCAGGGAGATGTTACCGCATCGTTTCGTCGACGTGTTCGAGACCGTCTCCATAATTGGCGTTTTTTACGTTCGTGTAATTCGGTGAGCGGCTGGATTTCCTCGACATACGATGCTTTTGACACATATCTCCCTGCCGTCGCCGATCGCTCGATTGTCGCTCGAAAAAAGTTGAAGTATTTTTTGCCGCCTTTTATCTGCGAAGACGCCAATCCGTCAAGCATTTGGTCAGAAATTGGTCAAGTAGCGGCTGATACGGTCGGCGTCGACAGCCAAAACCAATAGAAGTTTTGGCCCAGAAGCAGGGAGGTTCCCATGGCATATTACTGGCCCCAGTACGGCATCGCCATCGAAGTCGACGACGATCCCCATCTCCTGCCTTTCGACGAAGAGGCATTCCCCGATACGACGGTCTACCACGTTACCACCGATGTGATCTGCGACCCCGAGTCGTTCTCGGCGCTCGCCCACCACATCGCGCATATCCACGACATCGAGCTCCCTCCCGACTTCGAAGAACTCGTCTACTCGCGCCGCCTGATGCTTCACATGCTCTTTGGAGCGGACCCGTCCACCTTTGCGCGCGTCTATACTGCCAAGGATGCCGCGTGAGCGCGAGGAAGCCGCCCCACTTTGCAGGCCTGGGGCATCGCAAGAAGCTCATCGTTGCCTGCCTGGCCATCGTCTGCGCCCTTGTCGCCGTAGGACTATACACTTGGCAGTCGCGGCCCGTACCCGAGGCGGGCGCTTCGGTTACGACGGCCGAGGGCAAAACGCGCCAGGAAATCCAGGATGAGCTCGACGCCATCGTCCGCGACAACATGATGACGATTTCGGTCGCGCCGGTCGCTCAGCTGCAGGAGGACGGCAAGCTGCGCGTCAACGTGCAAAACGTCCAAGACAATAAATTTCCCCAGCGATTCCGCGTCATCCAAAACGACGAGACCATGTACGAATCCGGTGTGGTCGAGACCGGCAAGACAATCGAGACGTGCCCCGCCGGCGGCATCAAAGAAGGCGAGGCGTACATCGAGATCCAGGCACTCGATGCCAAGACCCTCGACAGCCACGGCAATCCGACACGTGTCAAGGTACGGGTTGAGCAAGCCGAGAACTAGCTTTCCGGCCGACGCAGCACCGCACGCAATTCACCAGCATTCGTCCAATCATCGCGGGGACGGCCCGCGGCGAATAGAAAGGAACGACCATGGACATCACCAGGAACATGAACGGAGCCAGAGCGCTCGTCGTGGGCGCAGGGCTCGCGCTCGCACTCGCAATGGGCGCCGCCCCGACGCCAGCTATGGCGGCCGGGCGCGTTGGAACCACGAAGGTAATGGTCAGGACCGAGATCGACAACGTTGAGTTCAAAGTTCCGACGGTTATTCCCTTCGTCGCCAAGGCCGACGGCACGCTTCAGGGCCCCTCAGAAGACGCGACCACCATCGACAATCATTCGGCCTACGGCATCCATGTCACCAACATGAAGATCGACGCCATGAACACCTGGACCATTGCCGCCGACGCCAAGGCCGGAACCGCGCAGAACTCCATCGACTTTAAGGTCGGCCCCGACGGCGCACTCCAGAACGCCAGCGCCGCCGCGCAAGGGACGGGCCTCGATCTTTCCAAGAATGCAGCCTTCGACATGGGCTACCAGGGCATTGCCGGCGGCGCGGACAAAATCAAGCTCAAGACAAGCGGAAACGTCGCCCGCGTCACGCGCGACATCTTCCGCGTAACCGGCGAAGGCGATCAGGTTGCGACGATCACCTGGACGGTCGAGCCCGGTGCGCACACGGCATAAGGCCGTCGCCCTGGCCGCCGCCGTCAGCATCCTAGCGTTTGGGCCAGCCATGGCCTTTGCCCAGCAAGAACAGGCGCAGGCCGCCACACAAGTGACGGTCGACCTCTCGGAGCTCGACCGCGGCGACCGCGAGGAACCGTTGGCGCAGACAGGCGACAGACGATGGCTCTTGGCAGCAGGCGCCACAGCAGCAGGCGCGGGAACCGCCGGCCTCGGTCTGCACATCAAACGCAGCCAGAAACAAAACACGGACAGGCCGCACTAAATTAGCTAAGGAGACCCCATGGCATCGAAGAACCTTTTGCCCGTCGTCGCACTCTGCGGCGCGCTCGCAACCGGAACGCCTGTCGCCGCTTGGGCGACTCCCGTCATGGCAGACTCCTTACCAGTAGCCCTAAGTTCCGCACCAAATCCGTCGAGCGCCATTGCGTGCGAGCGTTTTTCGATCGCACAGGCCGTGATCTCAACCTCGGGATGCCTTCGTCGTAATACGGACGGCTCGATAGTCGTGGATATCAAGCGTTCGAACAAGGCAAACGGCTCCCAGGCGGGGTGCGCCGTCTGCACGTGGCGCTCGGTTGTGCTCGATGCAGATGGCGATCCATGCAATTTAGAGCTGCGCATCGACATCGCTTCGGTCGATGACTCGGCGAACGGAGCGAAGGTCGCCTTCGACGGTGCGTTTTTCGAGAAAGGAGGCGGTATATGTCTGGGCTGCGCCGCCGCGAATGCAGACGATGCGCAGCCCACCCTCTCATTCACGGCATCGTTGCGGCTGACCAAAGCCGGCACCGATGCCATCGCGGCGGGAGAAGCGTCCCTGCTGTTCTACGCCGTCAGCGCCAAAGACACAGACGCTCATTTCGAGAAACCAGCCGGATCACTCAGCCTTACACGAGGGATAGAGGCAGGCCCTATTGAAATCGATGCCCACGCGCAAAGCAGGCAACGAATTCTTGCCGACCCGGCGCTTCTCGAAATGGAGTGGAACGGATCCGGAGCCATCGGAATTCTCCCCTCCGCGCTTGACGCCAAGACGCTCCCCCCAAACGACGAACCCATCAACGCAACCATACAAGAAGAGAGCGCGGATAAAGAAGCAGGTGCGGGCGACACGCCGTCGCCGACAAACAGCGTCCCAGCTTCTTTCGAAGCACCGAATGAGCCCGCTACCGATCCAAACGATCCCGAGCTCGCGGACAGCCTGGGGCTTGCTGATCCTCAAGAGATCGATGAAGGTAACTGCTGCGTGCTTGCCGCGCTCGACCACACAGAGGTCATCGACGCTGCGAACATCGAAGTTGCCGCCGCCAATCAGCCCGTCCGCAAGTCGGCTATCATCGCATTTCCTGAATCCATCGAAGTCGTCTTTTTGCCATCGGGCGAGGTCGTGGCCCCAACACTGCTCACCTTGTTGGGCGCCAAGAATACTCGAAACGAAATTAAAAAGGTCACAGTTGTCGACCCTGCAACCACCGCCAAGCTGCGTCTATACGCCGTTGCCGCAAACGGAAGCAAGACCCTGGAATTCGATGGCGACACACTTCTAACCTGGCGACGTCTGGACATTATGCAAGACGTCTCGTACCAGATCGAGCTCGAAGGGTTTGATCGTGCCCGCGATGCCAATATCATCGCCGCGGCTATTGAATCCCCGCAGCGGCTTATGACACTGCGCTTTGAATACTATCCCTATGTCCCGACAACCACCTGAGGCTTAAATGCTGCGCATCATTCCTAATACCACTTATATAACGTATTAGATGGGTTGCGATGTGCCTCGCATTTCGTTCTGCTACGATTGCCACGTTGGCATCAATACAGGAGGGCTCATGCCGGGCTTGGGAACAATCATCAACGTTGTGCTTTTAGTTGCGGGCGGTCTTTTAGGATTAGCGGGCGGCCGCTTCATTACGCCGCGCATCCAAGACACGCTCATGAAAGCATCGGGGCTGTGCGTCCTGTTTATCGGCCTGGGCGGCACCATGCAAAAGATGCTCATCATCGATGGAAAGGCGCTAGCGACCACCGGTACCACCATGCTCATCGTCTCATTTGCGCTCGGTTCGCTCATCGGCGAGGCCGTCAACTTGGAAGCCGCCATCGAGAACCTTGGCGAATGGCTCAAGCGCAAAACCGGCAGCGAGGGCGATAACGAGTTCACCAACGCTTTTGTCTCGACTTCACTCACCGTGTGTATCGGCGCCATGGCCATTGTGGGATCGATCCAGGACGGTCTGCTCGGTGACTGGTCAACGCTTGCCCTGAAAGGCGCATTGGACTGCATCATCGTCTGCACCATGACGGCGTCGCTTGGCCGCGGCTGCATTTTCTCCGCCCTGCCCGTCGCCGTGTTCCAGGGGACGATCACGTTGTTTGCCGGCGCGCTCTCCCCCATCATGACCACAGCAGCCCTCAACAGCCTTTCGCTCGTAGGCTCCATGCTCATCTTCTGCGTCGGCGTCAACCTCATCCGTCCTCAGACCTTCCGCACGGCCAATATGCTCCCCTCCGTCGTCATCGCCGTCATCTACGCCCTCCTGTTCTAAATCTATCTACGCAGCGGTATCTCGAACACCTGTTTGATGCTGTGCTATGATATGAGGTCACCGTAGCTGCGTTCGAGAGGAGAAGCGGTGGCCGACCAGGACATCAAGATGCTCATCGAGCGCATTATGGCCGAGGCCCGGACCCATCAGTCTGCCCGCTTCTCACATGAAGTCTACGCAGACGAGCCGATTCTCAAAACCGGCCGACAGATGCAGAATTTCCTCCCCGACCAGTACCGTAAAATGCGCGAGATATCGCGCTGGCAGGATGACCCCAAAGGCGGCGCAGGTCGCTGGCTTTCGGAAGCCGAGCTTTTCTACCGCCAGGGCCTGCTGATGGCCGACTTTGAGGACGACTGTCCCTACAACGGCACCTTTAAATCGTACTTTCCCACCTACAACGCCATGAGCGACCGGCAGTTGCGCGGCTACTTTACCTGGCGTGCCCAAGTGCGCCGCGGAACCGTCGAGGAAACGTCTACGTCCTTTGCCTTTCTGTATCTCTATGAGCTGATTTGCGGCATTGGCGTAGATGACCCGCTCGATGGTTTTAACAAGATCAAGGCTTTTTGGGATGTCTATCGCGCCTTCGAGCCCGGCATCGACCGATTTGCACGCGTGTGGCTGCAGGATTACGCCGTGTTCCACGGGCTCGACCCCAAGCTGCTTCGCGACTCTAAAACCGTCATGTTCGATAACGCCCTTATCGAGCTGCGGCGCGCGGCACGAGACCTTGTACCAGCACCGGCACCGTCCGGCCAGACCCCCAAGCGTCGCAAAACCTCCGAGCCCACGCTCCCCCTTCCGCCCGATGAGGTGCGCGAGGAGCGACTCATGGCCGCCATCAACGCCCTCTCCACGTACAACCTAAGTAACTCGCGGCTCGACCGCAGCCACCACCGCGATCTGCGCCACGTGGCGTGCGCCGTGTATGTCCGTATGGCGCGCTACTATGACACGCACCGAAAGACCGGCATCGTGGCGAGCTTATTTGGGGAGGAGACGGCCATGCCCTACACCATGTTTGCCTCGGCCGTATTCTTTGCGCCCGAGCGCCACGAAGACTGCGAATACCGCTTGGATCCCATCCATATCTACCGTTGCCAAAACGGCTTTTGGGAATGCATGCGTATCCACGGTAGTAGGCAAAAGAGCAGCAAGCTCGGTGAAATGATGCGCGCCTGCGACCAACGCCTGCGCCTGGCGCTGGACCCCGCCCATCCCCTTAAGGAAGAAAAGGTCCCCAAATATCTGGCCAAGATTATCGATGACGAGATTGTGGCATGGCTTTCGTGGGACGCCGCACACCAACCCGTCAAGATCGATATCGATCTGAGTCAGCTGGGGCACATTCGGAGCGCCGCTGCGCAAACGCGCGAAGCGCTTTTGATCGATGAAGAGCGCGAGGACGGCACACCTGTGGAAGCCGAGGCAGCGGACTCAGGGCAACCGGAAGCCGAACCCGTAGCCGACGCGATTGTCGAGGCGGTCGCGGCACCCATTCGGCAGGACGAGACCGACGAGCCAACCATATCCACCGAACAGTTTGGTGTCGTGGCACCGCTTCTCGCGCCGACGCCCCCGCTCGCAGCGGCTGCGCCCACTGACGCCGCGAGCGAACTCGCG
>CABQMC010000047.1 GCA_902465115.1 uncultured Collinsella sp. | reverse complement strand
GATTAATGGATGGAAACGGATGTTCTATCGGGACACACATTTTGTCCTATAAGCCACAGTCTATTGAATGGTTGCTGGCCGATACTGGCTTGCGGGGCGTATCGAGAGTTTTCGCGATCCTTGGAGAAGGGTGGCGGAGCTGCCGAGCTCGTCATCCAGGGTTGCGGCTAGAGCTTTGGCATAGCTTTTGACGGTAAGGCTCGGACGATTGTTATCTTGGCTGATATGCATGGCAATGAGCTGTTCGGTGCGATCGGTAACAAGTTCGCGCGCGGCTTCGGCGGCTTGGCCGTTGGAGAGGTGTCCCCTTGCAGACAGGATGCGCTCCTGAAGAAAGCGGGGATATTCTCCCTCGCGCAGCATGGTCACATCGTGGTTGCTTTCGAGCGCGAGGACTCGACAATCTTTGAGGGTGTTCATGGCTTGGCTCGATAGCTCTCCGGTGTCGGTAGCAAAGCCGATGGAATCATCGAGGGCGTCGAATCGAAAGCCGATTGGATTTATGACATCGTGTGATGTTGAGTAGGTTTGCGCGTGGATGCCGGCAATGGATAGGGTGTCACCGGGGTCGAATTCCTCGACAGGCAGATGCGAAAGATTTTCTTTGCTCGAAAGTGTGCCCCTACTGGCAAAGAGGGGACCGTGCCAGTGCTTGCACCAGACATCGAGACCCTTGATGTGATCGCTATGCTCATGAGTAATGAGAAGAGCCGAGACGTTGTCTGCCGAGAGTCCCAGTTCTGCCATGCGCTTTAATGTCTCGCGGCGAGAAAGACCGTCGTCAATCATGATGAGCCCCCGGGGGCCTTCGATGAGCGCGCAGTTGCCTTTTGAGCCGCTGCCAAGGATATGAAGGTGCAGACGAGACATAAGATTCCAAAGGATACAATGGGTGCGGACGAATAGAGGAGGAAGCAAATGCCTACGGTATCACAGCATTATGGACACCATGCCGTGCCCGGGGCAGTCGATGAGACCCGAACGAGGCAGCAGGCTGCTCCTGTCGTGCTCATGGTATCAGGCGGCGCGGACTCGACGGCACTGCTTCTTATGGCGTGCACATCAAAGCTGGATATCCAAGACGGGCGCGGTGTTGCCCCCATTGCTCGCGAGCGCCTGCATGTGCTGCATGTAAACCATCATCTGCGCGGCAAGGCGTCCGATGGCGACGAGGCCTTTGTGCGTGAGCTCTGCGCGAAATATGGTTTACCGCTGTGCGTGGAGCACGCTTATTTTGATGGGGAGTCGGGCAATATTGAGGCCGCGGCCCGCGAAGTGCGCTATGCCGCGGCGCGGAGGTATGTTCGCGAGCTCTGCGCCCAGACGGGGGCACCGCGAACGGCGGCTCGTATCTGCACCGCGCACACGTCTTCGGATCGCGCGGAAACGTTTTTGATGAACGCGATTAAGGGTTCGGGCCCCGCTGGCCTATCGAGCATTCCTCGCCGGAGGAATATCGTGGTACGTCCCTTGCTCGACCTAACTCATGGCGAGCTCGTGGGCTATCTACAGGTACATGGTCAGCCGTGGCGTGAAGACGAGAGCAATGAGGATATCTCGTATCTGCGAAACTACGTGCGCCATCGGGTAATGCCGGTGGTGGCACAGCGTAATGCGAGCGTGTGCAAGACGATTGGCGCCGCCTGTGAGATCTTGGGTGATGAAGATGCGTTTCTATCCCAGCTGTCGGCACAGGCGTTTCGAAGCTGTTTGCGCAAAGAGGCAGCGGGTGCGCTGGTGCTCGATGCCAGGCGCCTGGCTGCGGCCGAGGTGGTAATCGCGCGGCGCATCGTGCGACTGGCGATTAAGCGCATCGATCCGGACGCTCGTCCCGAGATGCGACATGTGGAGCGAGTCCTTTCCTGCGTTGCCGAGGGCACCGGCTCGGTCACGCTTCCGGCGGGGATTGACGCACGCATTGAGTTTGGCATGCTGGCGTTTAAGGCGCCGGCGGCTCGCGAGGGCCTGGTCGCGGGCTGGGTTACCGTACCCGGTCGTTTGCCGTTGGGCGGGGGACGTATGCTGGTCACAGAACCGATGGCTGTTGAGCCGGGATGCGATATCGTGCGCCGCGCCCGTGAGCTTGCGGCTGCCGGGGAAGTGACAGCTTTGGTAGACGCGGCTGCCCTGGGTTTTGCCGACAGCGATAGTGAGCGGATCCTGGCGGGCTCGCGTGGCGAGATCCCTGCCGAGGCGCGATTGGCGCGCCTGTGGGTGGACGGTCCCGCGCCGGGAGACGTGATGTGCCCGTTAGGGATGAGTGGCCGAAGCAAGAAAGTATCCGATTTGCTAGGTGAGGCTCGCATTCCCGTTTCCGAGCGCGCCGGCGTGCCCATGGTGAGGACGGCGCCGGGGGGTGCCGTGGTGTGGGTCGCCGGAGTTCGCGCGGACGAGCGTTTTAAGTGCACGGCCGCAACGCGCGTGGCATATCTGCTTCGTGTGGTCGTTGCGGAATAGCGTCCCACGCCAGCTATTCTGTGCGACGTTGACGGTATTCCCGCGCTGATGGCGTACGGGCTGGAAAATATTCCCCGTGCGCTGCTAGAATGTGAAGTTCGCGTCCATACGGCGGTGTGTGGGCGATAAGCACAAGAAAGGGTTGTCATGGCTTCTCAACATCCGGATATCGAGAAGGTTTTGTTTACGCAGGAGGATATCGACGGTATCGTCTCTCGCCTGGGCGAGGAGATTACGCGCGACTACGCGGGTAAGGATCTGGTGCTGATCGCGGTCCTACGCGGCGCCGTGGTCTTTATGGGCGACCTGATGCGCAAGATCGAGCTGCCGACCAACATCGATTTCATGGCTGTTTCGAGCTATGGCGACGGTGTGAAGTCCTCGGGTATCGTGCGTATCATTAAGGACCTGGATATCGACATCCGCGGTCGCGACGTGCTGATCGTCGAGGACATTCTGGACTCGGGCCTGACGCTCAAGTATCTGATGAAGAACCTCGAGAGCCGCAAGCCCGCTTCTCTGGAGGTCGCCGCCTTCCTGTGGAAGGACGTTGAGGACCGCGTCTCGGCCATCACGCCCAAGTATGTTGGAACCCATTGCCCCGATGCCTTTGTGGTGGGCTACGGCCTCGACTATGCCGAGCGCTATCGTAACCTTCCGTATCTGGGCATTTTGAAACCGGAGGTTTATTCGTAAGATGCCCGACGACCATAACGATAACAATTCCCAGACTCCCCGGGAGCCTAAGATCCCGGGGATGCCCGGAGGCAAGAAGCCCACGCGTACGGGCTGGCTGTATTTTATTTTGGCTTGCGCGCTTCTGGGCTACGCCTTCTTTAACATGGGCTCCGGCTTTGCCAATTCCAGCAATACCGTTAAGCTCGCGACGAGCGAGATGGTGAGCGCCATCAAGCAGGATCGCGTCGAAGATCTGACCTATACGGTTCAAGACGGAAGCGTGAAGGGTCATTACTGGAAGACGAAGAAGGACAAGGGCGATACGAGCGAGCTCAAGAGCTTCTCCTCGACCTATGTCGGCTCCGATTCGCTTGCCGAGCTCATGGCGGAGCACCCCGATACCAAGTACATCGTCAACACCAACGATCCCGATTTTTGGGGCGACTTGGCGATGAGTGTGCTTCCGACGATCGCCCTTATCGCCATCATGTTCTACTTTATGCGTCAGATGATGGGCGCCAACAACAGGAACATGCAGTTTGGCAAGACCAACGCCAAGACCAACGAGGCCACACGCCCCAAGGTCAAGTTTGAAGACGTTGCCGGCGTGGACGAGGCAGTCGAGGAGCTCGAGGAGATCCGTGACTTTTTGAGCGATCCGGATCGCTATCGCAAGCTGGGCGCCAAGATCCCGCGTGGCGTGTTGCTGGTTGGCCCTCCGGGCACCGGTAAAACGCTGCTGGCCAAGGCCGTTGCCGGCGAGGCGGGCGTGCCGTTCTTTAGCATCTCGGGTTCCGACTTTGTCGAGATGTTCGTAGGTGTCGGCGCCAGCCGTGTGCGTGACCTCTTTAAGGAGGCCAAGTCCCAGGCCCCGTCGATCATCTTCATCGATGAGATCGATGCCGTGGGACGTCAGCGCGGAGCTGGCTTGGGCGGCGGTCACGACGAGCGCGAGCAGACGCTCAACCAGCTGCTGGTCGAGATGGACGGCTTTGAGGAAAGCGAGTCGGTCATCCTGATCGCCGCCACCAACCGCCCCGACATTCTGGATCCGGCGCTGCTGCGTCCCGGTCGTTTTGACCGTCAGGTTACGGTCGACCGTCCGGATGTGAAGGGCCGCGAGCAGATCTTGCGCGTGCATGCCGAGAACAAGCCGATGGACGAGGACGTTAAGTTTGAGAAGCTCGCCCAGATGACCGTTGGCTTCACTGGTGCCGATCTGGCAAATCTGCTCAACGAGTCTGCGCTGTTGGCTGCCCGCCGCCATCGTTCCGTGATCTCGATGGACGAGGTCGAGGAATCGATGGAGCGCGTGATTGCCGGACCGCAGCGCAAGGGTCGCGTGATGACCGAGGCCGAGCGCACCACGATTGCCTACCACGAGAGCGGTCACGCCCTGGTGGGTCACATCCTGGAGCACTCCGATCCGGTCCACAAGATCTCGATCGTCAGCCGCGGCCAGGCTTTGGGTTACACGCTGCAGCTTCCGCAGGAGGATCACTTCCTCAAGACCAAGAACGAGATGCTCGACGAGCTCGCCGTGTTCTTGGGTGGCCGCGTTGCCGAGGAACTCATGTGCGATGACATTACATCGGGCGCGAGCAACGATCTAGAGCGCGCGACCAAGATGGCGCGCGAGATGGTCACGCGCCTGGGCATGAGCGAGGAGCTTGGAACGCAGGTCTTTGGCGAGGCGCAGCATCAAGTGTTCCTGGGCCGCGACTATGCCGATCATCAGGATTACTCCGAGGAGACGGCGCGCCGCATCGATATCGAGGTCCAGCGCATTATGCGTGAGGCCCATCGTCGTGCGGTCGAGATCCTGGATGCCCGTCGCGATCAGCTCGACCTGATGGCCAAGGTGCTGCTCGAGCGCGAGACCGTCGAGGGTGACGCCGTGAACGCCCTGCTCGACAACGAGTGGGACGCCTACCTTGAGCGTGAGGGCGATATCCTGGCGGCCAAGGAGGAGCGCAATGCCAAGGCGGCCGGCATGCCGACCAAGAAGCGCACGCCCCGTATGAGCGAGGAAGAGCTGGCGGCTGATGCCGCGGCCTTTGCGCAGGCGGCCATGCAGGAGGATGCCGAAGTCGCATCCGATGATGCTGGCGATGACCATGCCGTCGTCGATGCCGACGCCGACGCCGACAAATAGTCTTTGTGGCGAAAGCCTCCGCGGGGAAACCTGCGGAGGCTTTTTCTTTTGAGCGATATGGGGCCGTCTGTTGATTGGGGACAGACTTAAATGAGCGTTTTCACGCATTTAAGTCTGTCCCCAATCAACATTGCTGCGGCACTTTGCTCGGCTAAAGCGTACAATAGCGCCTATGCGAAAGGGGAACAGATGATCAACGAAACTATGTATGCTCGCGGCGCGGAAAGCTCCATCATCCGTGAGATTTTTAGCTATGGCCTTGAGCGCAAGGCGCAGATCGGTGCGGAAAACGTATTCGATTTTTCGCTGGGCAATCCGAGCGTTCCGGCGCCCGCTGCTGTGGCTGAGTCGATTAAGAAGGCCCTGGAGCTGCCGAGCGACCAGCTGCACGGCTACACGCCCGCACCGGGCCTGCCGCAATGTCGTGCCGCTGTGGCCGAATCGCTCAACCGCCGCTTTGGCACGAGCTATGAGGGCAAAGACGTATTTATGACGGTGGGTGCCGCGGCTTCGCTCACCTGCACGCTCAACGCCGTTACGAACCCGGGCGACGAGGTTATTGTTATCGCCCCGTACTTTCCGGAGTATCGCGTTTGGATTGAGAAGGCCGGCTGTACGTGTGTTGAGGCGCTCGCCGATGAAGATACGTTCCAGCTGAGCGTGGACAACGTGCTCAAGGCGATCAGCGATAAGACGGCGGCCGTCATCATTGACTCTCCCAACAATCCGACCGGTGCCGTATATACATGCGACACGCTGACGCGACTGGCCAATGTTCTGCGCGAGGCCAACGCTCAGCGCGATCCCGAGAATCCGATTATGCTCATCTCGGATGAGCCGTACCGCGAGATTGTGTACGGTGCCGAGGTGCCTTGGGTGCCCTCGATCTACGAGCACACCATCGTGTGCTACTCGTATTCCAAGTCGCTGTCGCTGCCGGGCGAGCGCGTGGGGTGGATCTTGGTTCCCAACACCAATCCGCAGGCTGCCCGTCTGATGCCGGCTGTTGCGGGTGCTGCCCGTACGCTAGGTTTTGTATGCGCACCGGCACTCTTCCAGCGCGTAATCATCGATTGCATCGATGAGCCGAGCGATGTCGAGGCCTATGCGCGCAACCGCACCGCGCTTACCGACGCACTAGCGGAGTACGGCTACACCTATGTTGAGCCGGATGGTGCATTCTACCTGTGGGTGAAGGCGCTGGAACCCGATGCGAATGCGTTTTGCGAGCGTGCAAAGAAGTATGAGTTGCTTGCGGTTCCCTCGGACAGCTTTGGTATGCCGGGTTGGTTCCGCCTGGGCTATTGCGTGAGTTACGAAACGATTATCAATTCGCTACCCGCTTGGAAACAGTTGGCGGACGAGTATCGTTAAAAGTAAAGCGCTCTGCCTACAATGTTTTACGTGAAACGGGGTTTGGTGTTAAGCCAGACCCCGTTGTCATGGACGTTGTGTCTTTGGGATGGAGTGGTTTTACGACTATCGAAGGCTATGCGTACAATGAATATAAGCGACGGCCGTGCCAGATAAGGAGACCTGATGCCCTACCTGCTTTCTTGTGACATTCATACCCATACGATATTCTCTGCGCATGCATATTCGACCATTGAGGAGAATGTGTACTGGGCGGCAGAGCGTGGCCTGCAGGTGCTCGGATCTGCCGACCATCTGAGCTCTATGGTTACGGCTTGCCCCAATGACCTGCGCAGTTACCAATTCTTTATCAACCAGGATATCTGGCCGCGCATTTGGAGCGGCGTGCTGGTGCTGCGTGGTGCCGAGGCCGATATCGTTTCGCTGGACGGAAGCCTGTTTGGCGAGGACACTCCTGTCACGCTCGATATTGCCGGTGATTCGTACAGCCGTCAGCATTCGCTGTTCGATTTGGTTACGCGAAATTTGGATTATTTGGTTGCGAGCGTGCATAATCCGCAGATTGCTGAAGGCGCGACGCTGGCCCAGACGACCGAGATGTATATTAATGCCCTGGAGCACCCCAAGGTGTTCATGCTGGGTCACACGGGGCGTTCGGGCGTGCCGTTCGATATCGACGAGGTGCTGTTGGCAGCTAAGGCCAAGCACAAGATTATCGAGATCAACAACCATAGTCTTGAACACGGTGTCGACACTGAGCATTGGGCCGCATGCCGCGAGATCGCCGAGCGCTGCGCCGAGCTGGGCGTGGGCATTGGCGTGTCAACCGATGCCCACATTGGCATGGCCATTGGCAAGCTCGATCACGCGCGCAAGATGCTCGACGAGATTCACTTCCCGCTAGATTTGATCGTGACGCGCGACCGCGAGACGCTGCTGCGCGAGATGGCGGCAGCCGGCGTGTGCGATCTGCGCAATGGGATGTAGCGGAGTTTATAAACCAAGCGAAGGGGGCGGCCCAGGCGGGTCGCCCCCTTTCTCGTCCCAAAAATCTACTGAGGTCGGTTAGCGGCGTTCGAGGACCGCTACGGTTTCGGTGTGGTCGGTGTGAGGGAACATGTCGACGGGCGTGATCTTGAGCAGGCAATAGCCTCCGTCGAGGAGCTGATGCAGGTCGCGCTCTTGAGTTACGGGGTTGCAGCTGATATAGGTGATGCGGCGCGGCTTAAGCGCGCAGGCAGCTTCGAGGAACTCGGGCGTGGAGCCGGCGCGCGGCGGATCGATGGAAAGGACGTCGACCCGCTCGTTGTTATCGGCGGCATCTAGGATGTAGTCGGTGGCATCGTCGGCCATAAACCAGGCGCTGCGGGTGAGGCCGTTGAGCTCGGCATTACGACGTGCGTCGGCAATGCCGGCGTGGTTGCGCTCCACGCCAAGCAGCATAATGCCGACACCCCTGTCCTGGGCATCCTTCGCGGCGCACAGACCGATGGTGCCGCTACCGCAATAGGCATCCATAAGAATGTCACCCTGCTGCAGGTCCATCCCGTCAATCGCGAGCTGATAGAGCAGTTCGGTCTGCTGCGGGTTGGTCTGGTAGAACGCGGTGGGGGAGATGTCGAATTCGCAGCCGAGCAGCTGATCGCGCATGCAATCGGCGCCATAGACGATACGAGTCTCCTCACCCAAGATGGCGTTACCGGGACGGCCATTGATATTTTGGGCAACGGTGACGATATGCGGATCGAGCGCCGCGACGGCCTCAAAGAACTCCTGCGCATGCGGTAAGTCACGCTGGGCGGTCACGAGCGTAACCATGACCTGGTCGGTACGCCAACCGCAGCGGACGACGGCATAGCGGAGCAAGCCCAGATGCTTGTCCTCGTTAAAGGCGGGAATGTGCAGGCGCTCAGCTTCACGCGCGATGCCGTTGAGAATCTGACGAGCGCCCGGCGCCTCGACAGGACATTCGGGCACGGCAACGATTCTGTGCGAACCGCGCTCAAAGAAGCCGCAGCGGACAGTGCCCTCTTTGCCGGGAGCAAAGGGAGTGGCGGCCTTATGGCGAAAACCGCGCGGCGCAGGATATTTGCCCGGGTCGCCCAGGGTAACATCCATACCGCGAATGGGGTCGACGCTAATACCCTCGCGCTCGCAAAGAGCAGCAAAAAGCTCCTCCATAGCAGCCTGCTTAGCTGCCAACTGCTTTTTATAAGGACGATTGAGCGCCGTGCACCCACCGCAAGCTTTCATGATGGAACAAGGAGACTTGGGGTCCACAGCCTTACGCGCAGGCGAAACCCGATCTTTATGCGAGCGCTTGGAGCGAGTCTGAGATGCCTTATCCTCGTTCCGACGAGAGCCGGGACGCTTGGCCTTAGCCTTGCCCTTGGCCGACTTACCCTTTGCGTCCTGAGACGACTTGGATTTCTGAGAAGATTTTTTCTCCTCTGACCCCTCAGCCGCCTCGATCAAAGCACGACGAGCCTTACGCTCCGCACGAGATTCTGCCATGAATTAACCCCACTAATTTACAAATTGAAATCTGAAAGCATTGTACCGTGCCAAGTTAGCAGACGATATGCAAGCGCCCATTTCATGTCAGTGATAAGTCCAACGATGTTTGCCCGGCGTGGGCGGGAAGCGGCGCGTAATTAAGTTTATCGCGAGTTCCGCACGCAAAGGAAAGCACTTAATGTGCTTTCCGTCTTGCGCAGGACTGTAGAGCAG
>CABQMC010000046.1 GCA_902465115.1 uncultured Collinsella sp. | reverse complement strand
ACGGCGAATACCGCCCTATAGACGACCACGATATTGCTCTCCGTCTCAAGTCGATCAGAGATGACCACGAGGCATCGTGGATGGGTCTAGATGAAAGTTGGTCACTTGGGGGCAATCAGGGCAAGTTCGCTCTCGCCCTCATAGACGGTCGCTGGTGCGAATGCGTGGGTTCCTCGCCCACGACGCATATTTTCAAAAATGGCGTTATCGGATTTAAACTTGAGGCTCTTAATGAGTTTGTCTGCATGAAAAGCGCCCAGCGCGCCGGTATCGCAACGGCAAACGTCGAATATCGTATGTTTGAGGACGAACCTGCCCTCATTGTTGAGCGCTATGACCGCGTGAAAGTCAAAGACGGAACGATCAGGCGCCTACATCAAGAAGACCTCTGTCAGGCACTTGGGGTGATGCCCGCCCAAAAGTACACGGCAGACGGCGGCCCGACCACACGCGACATTCAAGAGCTCCTCGTAAATACGAGCCACCATCAACTTAACCTGTATCTGTTTACGCAGATACTGTTCTTCAACGCCATTATCGGCGCACCGGATGCACACGCGAAAAACTATTCCCTGCTCCTTGGAAACGACGGCGCAGCCATGATGGCTCGAATGTACGATGTCGCGTCGGGTTTGGCGTATGAGCGCATGCGCCGCCGGGCGTGCCTTGCCATGAGCGTTGGCGGCGAAAATCGTGTGGGGCGCATCGGTCCAGGCGCTATCCGCCGATACCACGGTATGGGCGACCCCGCGCTGGAGGCGGCGCTTACCGATGCCGGGCTATCCGAGAAGTTTTGCTTTGCGACCATGATGGACCTCGCCTACGAGGTGCCCATTTGCATGGAAGAGGTCATGGACGAATACGCCGATCTGCCCGGCATGGCGGACCTGCGCGAGCATATGCTCGGCCCCGTCCGCGAAAACTGCCAGCGCACCCTCGACCTCATCAAGGCAGAAATGGACTAGGTGGCCTTAATTTCGCAATTATCAAACAAAAGAGAGGGGACACCCGTCGCAAAAGACCGGATGCCCCCTCTCATAATGTCATTTGCAATCCGCTAGCACGTGGCTCGGACTGCTGCTAGCGCAACCTTTACGCAGCGAGGCGCTTGAGGACGTCGATGAGCAGCTCGTAGAAGCGCTCGGCAGAAGCGAGCTCCATGCTCTCGTCCGGGGTATGGACATCGGAGAGCGTCGGGCCCACGGCGATGGCGTCCAGGCCGTGCAGAGCCTCGGCAAACAGGCCGCACTCAAGGCCGGCGTGAATGGACTCGATGCGCAGCTCGGAGCCAAAGAGCTCTCGATAGCTCTCGACGAAGACGTCGCGGACCGGCGAATGCTCGGCATAGCTCCAGCCGGGATACTCAAACTCAAACTTGGCGTCGAAGCCCAGGACATCGGCCAGCGTCTGCAGACGGTCCTTGAACTCGTTCTGCAGCGAGGTGATCGAAGAGCGCGGGGACAGCATAATCTTGACCTCGTCATCGGAGGTGGCGACCACGCCGATGTTGGAGGAAACCTCGACGGAGCCGTCGGTGGCGACGTTGCGGCGGATCACACCGTTGGGGGCAAGACGCAGGGCGCGGATGAGGGCAAGCGCGGACTTCTGGTCCATGGCCTCGACCTCAGTGTTGTCGGCAATCTCAACTGTGCAGGTAAAGCCGGGGTCGAAGACCTCGAGCTCGGCAGTAACGTCGGCGATGATGCCCTTTGCGATCTGGGCCGCGGCCTCGGCTGCAGCGTGGTCGGCGTAGACCAGAACGGCCTTGCACTCACGGTTGATGGCGTTGTCCTTGGTGCCGCCGTTAAAGCTAACGATGGCGGGCTCGCCGGCAACCATCAGGCGGTCGATGATGCGGGCCATGATGAGGTTGCCGTTGCCGCGCTCCAGGTTGATATCGCTGCCGGAGTGGCCGCCCAGCAGGCCGGAGATGTCGAGCGTGAGGGTGCTACCGGTCTTGTGCTCGCGCGTGATCGGGCAGGTGTAGGTAACGACGACACCGCCGGCGCAGCTGACGGTGGCAACGCCCTCTTCCTCGGAGTCAAGGTTAATCATGGTGCGGGCGCTAATCTGGGACTTGTCGAGCGTCTCGGCGCCGACCAGGCCAGTCTCCTCGTCGGTGGTGAACACGCACTCGAGGGCCGGATGGGCAATCGAATCGTCGTTGAGCACGGTAAGCATAAGCGCGACGGCGATACCGTTGTCGGCGCCCAGAGTGGTGCCGTTAGCGGTGAGGACGCCGTCCTTGACGACCAGATCGATACCATCGGTCGTAAAGTCGTGCTCGACGGAACCCAGCTTGTCGCACACCATATCGATATGGCCCTGCAGCATCACGGTCGGGGCATTCTCGGCACCGGCAGATGCGGGCTTGCGAATGATAACGTTGTAGACCTCGTCCTGGTACACATCGAGGCCGCGCTCCTTGGCAAACGCAACCAGGAAATCGCTGATGCCCTTCTCGTTGCCAGACCCACGGGGGATCGCGCTGACCTCCTCAAAGAAATGGAACAGCTGGGCGGGCTCGTAGCCGGTAATCTTGTAGTCCATGGTGCCTCCTTGGCGCAACTGGTTAGACAGTAAGACATGCGCCTTGTATATTCCCAGACTTTACGTGCATAAACCAGTCGAAAACGCCGAGCGCCCTCGCATCATCGGCTAACGGTGGACCGCATAGCGTAACGGTCACAACTTCGCAGTTCTACAAATCGAGGCGCCCTTGCCAGAGCGCCTCGATTGCGCGTATCAAATTGTCGCCACGCCCTACAGCGCGCCGGAGCCGGCTTGCATCATGCCGCCGGGGCCCGAGGTCACGCCGCCGCTCACGGGCGCGGCGTTGCCGGTGTGCGGTGCCGCCGGGGCGGTATCGCCACCGAGCGTGCCCGCCGGACGCGGTGCCGGGATCTCGCCCGTGCCGTGGCTAAAGACAAACTTGCCATCGGCCACGTCGCACAGGACGGTATCGCCCTCGCCCCACTCGCCGGCCAGAAGCTCCTCGGACAGCGGGTCCTCGATGAGCTTTTGGATGGCACGGCGCAGCGGACGCGCACCGTTGGTGAGGTCGGTGCCCTCGGCCACGATCTTGTCGTAGGCCGCATCGGTGAGCTTGATGTTCATGCCGTTGGCAATCAGACGCTGACGCAGGTCGTCCACCAGCAGGTGAGCGATCTTGGTGAGATTCTCGCCCGAGAGCTTCTGGAACACCACGATGTCGTCGATACGGTTGAGCAGCTCGGGGCGGAACAGGCGCTTGAGCTCGCCCATCGCACGGCCCTTAATCTCGCTCGAGGTAAGGCCCTGCTCGCCGGTGGTGCCAAAGCCAACGCTCGCATCCTGCGCAATCTCGCGGGCGCCCACGTTGGACGTCATGATGATCACCGTATTGCGGAAGTCGACCGTCTTGCCCTGGCTATCGGTCAGGCGGCCCTCCTCCAGCACCTGCAGCAGAATGTTGAAGATATCGGGGTGCGCCTTCTCGATCTCGTCGAACAGCACAACCGAGTACGGATGACGGCGCACGGTCTTGGTGAGCTGACCGCCCTCGTCATGGCCAACGTAGCCCGGGGGGCTACCGATAAGCTTGGAGACCTCGAACTCGCTGCCGAACTCCGACATGTCGAAGCTGATGAGCGCATCCTTGCTGCCAAAGAGGTACTCGGCGAGCGTCTTGGCGAGCTCGGTCTTGCCCGTGCCGGTGGGACCCAGGAAGATAAAGCTGCCGCCGGGGCGACGCGGGTCCTTGAGCGGCGAGCGGCTGCGGCGCACGGCTTTGGCAACTGCCTCGACAGCCTCATCCTGACCGATGATGCGCGTCTTGAGCACGCTTTCGGCCTGCAGCAGGCGACGGCTCTCGCTCTCGGTAAGCGAGGACACCGGCACGCCCGAAGTCACGGACACGATATCGGCGATCTGGCTCACATCGATGGTGAGCGGGCTGGCGTCGAGCTCGGCGGTCCAGGCGGCCTTAGCCTCGGCGAGCTCGATCTCGGCAGCTTTCTGCTGCTCGGTAATCTCGGCGGCCTTGTTCATGTCGTCGCTCTCGGTGGCCTCCTGCGCGGCGGCCTTGAGCTCCTCTATGCGATGCTCGGCCTCACGCACCGGCTCGGGCGCGCGATTCGCGGCGATGCGAGCGCGGGCACCGGCCTCGTCAATGAGGTCGATGGCCTTATCGGGCAGGAAGCGATCCTGGATGTAGCGGTTGGAGAGGTTCGCGGCGGCCTCGATAGCACCCTGTGTGTAACGCACATGGTGGTGCTCCTCGTAGCGCGGCTTGAGCGCGGTCAGGATCTTGACCGTGTCCTCGACGCTCGGCTCCTCGACATCGATGGTCTGGAAGCGACGTTCAAAGGCCGGATCCTTGGTGAGGTACTTGCGGAACTCCTCTGCCGTGGTGGCGCCGATAATCTGGAAGGCGCCGCGCGCGAGCACGGGCTTGAGCATGGAGCTCGCGTCGATGGAGCCCTCGGCAGAACCGGCACCGATGATGGTGTGCATCTCATCGATAAACAGGATGACGTCGTCGGCCTCGGTGGCCTCCTGGATCACGTTCTTGAGGCGCTCCTCAAACTCGCCGCGATACTTGGCGCCCGCGACAAGACCCGGCAGGTCGAGCGTCCAGATGTTCTGGTTCATGAGGTTCTCGGGCACGTTGCCGGCAGCGATCTGCTGCGCCAGGCCCTCGACGATGGCCGTCTTGCCCACACCGGGGTCACCCAAGATAAGCGGGTTATTCTTGGTGCGGCGCGAAAGGATCTCCATCATGCGCTGGACTTCCTTTTCGCGACCGATCACGGGGTCGAGCTCGCCGTCGCGTGCTTTCTGCGTAAGGTTGGTGGCGAACTGCTTGAGTGTATCGGTGCCGCCCCCCTTTTGCTGCGAGGCGTCCGAACCGCTAAAGAACGGCAGGCCCGCACCGGGACGCCCGGCACCGGCGCCGGCGAGCGGACGCTTCTTGTCCTGATCCTTGGCGGTAAGCTTCTCGATGGCTTTTTTAATGGAAGCGGACGACACACCCAGGCGCATGAGGATGTCCATGGCCATGCCGTTGCCCTCTTCGACGATACCGATGAGCAGGTGCTCGGTCGACACATAGGTCTGGTTGTTCTCGCGTGCCACGCGGAAGGAGCGCTCCATCACGCTGATGACGAGCGGCGTAAAGGCGAGCTTAGCGGCCTCGGTCTCCTCGCTGAGCTCGGGAACGGTAGTCTGGACCTCTTTGAGTGTGTCCATGATGTCGTCGTAGGAGATATCGAGCGAGCGCAGCGCCTCGGCGGCAATGCCCTCGTCCTCCTTGGCGAGCGCGAGCAGCAGATGCTCGGTACCCACCTTATTTGAGTGAAGATCGAGCGCCTCTTGCTTGGCCATGGACATGACCTTGCGCGCGCGATCGGTAAATCTATCTAACATGCTCGTTTCCTTACATGAGTCCATCGAAATCAAAACGCCCGCCCGTCGGCGGCGCTTTTGTCTCTTTACCCACAGGTCGTCTATGTTAACAGCTGGAGGAATATCTATAAACCCGGCTCACATGAATGCAGGTTATGACCGCATCGCGGGACTCACCGCGCGATGCGCGACGGGCGCCCCGCAAGAGAAACCCTAGACGTCTTTCACCACGTCGGGACTCGTCGCACGCGATGCGCGATAGGCATCGGCCTCCTTGGAGACGCGTTCGAGCAGCTCGGAT
This sequence comes from uncultured Collinsella sp., assembly GCA_902465115.1. GTDB lineage: Bacteria > Actinomycetota > Coriobacteriia > Coriobacteriales > Coriobacteriaceae > Collinsella. Next base: position 3,961 of record CABQMC010000046.1, on the reverse strand, counting down.
GTATCGACGCCCTCGACTTGCGCGACCGTTTCAACCGTCTGCATGGCGACCGCCCTCAGGTACGCGCACGCGCTGTCCCCCAGCTGCTCGAGGTCTATCTCCTCGCCGCCCTCCCGGGCAAAGCCGACCGCCATCACAAAGCCCATGATGCCCGAGACCAGAAAGCCCACCGCAAAGCTCGAATCTGCCTTGAGCTCTTCTCCGTCGGGGTGGACGATCTCTCTCACGCGGTCGATGATGATCGTATGGATGCCCTGCGCGACCTGCTCGGCGGCACCCGCCCTCATGGTGATGACGATGCGCCGCAGCAGGCAGCGGACGTCGCGCCGGTCGAACGCCGAAAGGTCGCCCTCGCTCGAAAAATGCCAGAGGGCATCGGTGATGAGCTCGTTATCCTGCAGCAGCTGGGCTATGGCGATGGCGACGAGTTCATCGAAATCGTGAAAATAGTAGTAAAACGTTCCGCGATTGCACTGGGCGGCGCGGGTCACCTCGCCAACCGACAGCTCGAAGATGCTGTTGTTCTCGATGAGCTCCCAAAACGCCTCGATGATACGGGTGCGTGCATCGGGTGCATCGGCGTCCTTACGCGGTCTCGCCATGCGCCTCACCGCACCCCTGCGCCTTGGCGTTCATGATGAGCATCTGAAGACGGTTCTCCACGTTGGCGAAGCTCACGTCGGGATCGTAGTCGAGCGGCAGGAACTGCGCCGTGGGATACTGCTCCTTGAGCGCATGGATGAGCCCGCGCCCCACGACATGGTTGGGCAGACACCCGAACGGCTGCAGGATCACGAAGTTGCGGCAGCCGCGCTTGGCGTGCTCGAGGATCTCCGCCGGAATCAGCACGCCCTCGCCCGCATCGAACGTATGGTGCAGGATCTTATCGCTCGCGCGCACGAGCTCGGGCATGCGCGTTGGCGGCTCGTAGAGCGGGCTCGCCGCGCCCAGGCGGTCGCAACGGTCGTGCGCGAGCTCGAACAGGTTGTCCGCCGTGGCGTACCAGGCCTTTTCGGACAGCGACAGGTCGACGTGGAACTCGCGCGACTGCGCATGCTTGTAGAAATAGGTCTTGCGGATCACGTCGGTCATGCGCGCCTCGATGACCTCGAGCCCGTTGTCCTCGAGGTAGCGCTCGATCTCGTGGTTGGCGCCGAGATGGAAATTGAGCAGGTACTCGCCCACGATGAGAACGGTCGGATGCGGGTTCGAGCGGTCGTACGGAACGGCGTCCATGATCGCAAGCGCGCGTTTGAAGCCCGTCGCCTGGCCTCTCAGCCCGGAGCGCTCCATGCCCTCGATAACCTCATCGAGCGCGCGGTCGAACGCAGCGTCCGCCGCGCCCTTCTCGAGCTCGTAGGGACGGATGCGCCTAAGCATGGCCTCGAGGGCATCGATCATGGGAAGACCGTAGGCGATCTGGATGCTCGGGCCAAGGCCGAGCTTGAAGCCCGGATGCGCATTGTGGGCATCGACGTCGTCGTTGGTGAGCACCGGGACATAGTCGTATCCCGCGTCGTCGAGCGCGCGGCGCAGCAGGGGCATGTAGTGCGTCAGGCGGCAGTCGCCGATATACTTGCCAGTCACCACGGCGACGTCGTGCGGGTCGTACTTACCGCTCTCGAGTGCCGCGAGCGCCTCGCCGATCACGATTTGCGCGGGGAAGCAGATGTCGTTGTGCACATAGCGTTTGCCCAGGCGGATGGCATCCTCGCGCCCGATATCAAGGGCCTCGGCGCGCACGCCCTGATTGCGCATCGCCGCGGTCATGAGCCTGCAGAACGCATGGGAGGTGTTGGGGACCAGCGCGATCTTGTCGTGCCGGTCGCGCTTGGTGTACTTGACCTTATACGGGTCGTCGAGCGGATGGACCGCGTGCACCCGGGCGCCCTCGGCACGCTCCTCCGCGCGACGACGGTTGACCGACTCGATAAACGAACGCACGCGAATGCCCATGGGACCGGCGACGTCGCTCTCATCGAGCTTGATCATCATCGGAACCTTGGAGCCCATCTCGCCCATCATGCGCGCGATCTCGTCGGTGAGATACGCATCGTGGCCGCAGCCGAAGCTGCCCATCTGCACGAGCTCGAGCTCGGGCGTCGATGCGACGATGACCGCGCACGACAGCATGCGCGCATGGTAGTTGTTCACGATGTCGATGCGGCTGTTGGAAAGATCGACGTTGCAGACCCCCGGCACCGCATCGGGCGTCAGCACGGGGATGCCGCGCTCAGAGAAGAGCTTGGGCAGCCCGTGGTTGACCAGCGGGTCGTTGTGGTACGGGCGCGAAGCGATCACCACCGCGTAGCCGCCGTCCTCGCGCACGTTCTCGAGCACCTGCCTGCCGCGCAGCTGCAGCTGGTTCTCAAACGTCTGCTGCGCGCGGTCCGCCTGCTCGGTCGCCTTGGCAACCAGGTCGGCATCGATATCGAAGGTCTCCTTGCACCACGCCTTGAGCTGGCGGTTTCGGTCGCCCTCGTCGTACCAGTGGAACAGCGGCGTATCGAACGGAACGCCGAAACGCTCCTCCGGGTTATCGGAATTGCGCATCACGTAGGGGTATCCCTTTACGACGGCGCACATCCACTCGCTGGTAGAGGCGGTGTTTTCGGTGGGCACCGTCGTGATGATGGGCATGAAGATGCGGTCGACGCCGGCGTCGACGAGATTGCGGATGTGCCCGTGGACGAGCTTGGCCGGGAAGCACACGGTGTCGGATGTGACGTGCGCCAGACCGCGCTCGTACATCGCCTTGGTGCTGCGTCCCGAGACGCGCACCTTAAAGCCGAGCGTGCTGAAGAACGTCGACCAGAACGGCATGGTGTCCCAGAACTCGAGCACACGGGGAATGCCGATCGTGACATCGCGCCCCCCGCAGACGGGAACCGTGGGGTACGACCCGAACAGCAGCTTCTCGCGGTCGACAAAGAGATTGGGGGCAGCCGCGGTCCGGTCGCGCCCCGTGCCGGGTGCCTGTGCCTCGCAAGCACCCTGCGGACGCAGCTTCTCCGCCGCGGGAACCTCGCGCACGAGCTCATCCCATGAGATGGCGCCGCCGCGCGGGCAGCGATTGCCCGTGACGTAAAGCGAGCCGTCGCCAAATGCCACGACCGCGCGCTGGCAGCGGTTGTTGCACCGACGGCAGGTAACGCCGCCGAACTCGCGATGCTCGAAGCGCTCCACGGCATCGAGCCCGATAAACGACGTGCCGGCGTCGCCCTTGCGGCATTCCTCGCGCGCGAGCAGGGCGATACCGATAGCGCCCATCAGCCCCGGGTGGGGCGCACGCGTGACGGGTTTGCCCAGATACTGCTCGAATGCGCGCAGCACCGCGTCGTTTCGGAACGTGCCGCCCTGGACGACGACTTTGTCGCCCAGACGGTTGAGATTTGAAACGCGAATGACCTTGGTGAACACGTTCTCGATAATCGAACGGCAGAGACCGGCCATGATGTCGCCCGGACCCTTACCGCGCCGCTGCTCGGAAACGACGCTGCTGTTCATGAACACCGTGCAGCGGCTGCCGAGAACGGCGGGGGCTTTGGACGAAAATGCCTCGGTCGCGATATCCTCAACGGCTATTCCGAGGTTTTTGGCAAAACCCTCGAGGAACGAGCCGCAGCCCGCAGAGCACGCCTCGTTGACGACGATATCGGTCAGCACGCCGTGGTTGAGCCAGATGGCCTTCATATCCTGTCCGCCGATGTCGAGCACGAAGGTCGCATCGGGAACGCATGCGCACGCGGCGCGGGCGTGCGCGACCGTCTCGACCGTATGGTAGTCGGCGTGGAACGCGCGCGCGAAAAGCTCCTCGCCGTATCCCGTGGTGCCCACGGCATCGATCGCAAGCGTGACTCCCGCTGTCTCCCAGCGGTTCTTCAAGCTGACAAGACCCTGTTGGGCGACGTCGAGCGGTCTGCCGTTATTAGACGCGTAGAACGAATCGACAAGCTCACCC
>CABQMC010000045.1 GCA_902465115.1 uncultured Collinsella sp. | reverse complement strand
GAAGGCGGTAGTCAAAGACAAGCTCGGAGGGGTCCTCGGCAAAGCGCACGCGGCACGGCAGGTACTCAAACGAGACCAGCATGGGGTCGCTCTCCTTAAAGAAGCCCTTCAAAAACCAGCGCTGGCGTGCGTCGGGCTTGGTGTTGGGCTCAAACAGGCCGTAGATGGTCTCGTAGCGGCGCGTGTACAGGCCTGTGTTGAACAGGCAGCGGTCGTCGTCGAACACCAGCGGCAAGTTGGACGGGGCGGTCTGGTCCACGTCGCGCTCGGTCAGGAACACCGCGCGGCTAAACGAAAACGACAGGTAGTTTTTGAGGATGCGGTTGCCGGGACCCCAGTCCTCGGGGTCGGCGAGGTCGGCCAAGCGGTCGTAGCAGGGCTCGGGGCAAAACGTAAAGTCGTAGACATTGCTGCACAGGGTGCTGGGGATTTCCATGTGGCGTCCAATCCATTCAATAACCGGCGTGCGGATGCTTAGATTCTATACGTGCGACGGGTCGCCCATGCCCGCAATGCAACCGCGGCGCAGCTCCTCGGCGAGCCCGCTGGTCGTACGGTTTCCGGAAACGAGGTCCTGAATCCAGGCGTAGTACTGGTTGTCTTTGGGCTCGGAGCTGTCGGACAGCACGACCGGAGTGCCGGCGAATCTTAGGACAGACAACGCAAAGACAAGGCTGGTGCGCTTGTTACCGTCCTCAAAGATGTGGTCCTTGACCATGTGCTCGGCCACGTAGGTGACCTGGTCAAAGATGTCTGCGAAGCGGTCGGCCGGCGATTGGTCGAATATCGTACAGAATGCACCCGCAAGCACGGACTCGACGCGTCCAAGCTCAAGCGCGGCCCGGTCGCCTGCGGCGTCAGTTGTATAGCAGCGCCCGACCGTCATCAGCGTGCTGTGTAGGCGCATCACAGCCGCGGCAATAGCTTCGAGCAAACCGGCATCATCAAGCACGAGCGGCACGAACGGATGAGCGCCCCGCTGCGTAGCCGCCATCATGAGTTCTCCAAGAGCCTGAGCGCGTTGGGCATTTCCGCAATAGTTGACCGAATGGCTTCGTCGATCAAGGCGATGTTGTCAAGATCATCGTGTAAAGTGCGGAGTGCTTTCGGCGCGATAGGGTCGGTTGCGTCTGCTTTACAGTTGTCAAAAGTCATGCTTTCAGGATAATTGCCGCAACAACTATCAGGGCATGTCGTTGCATTTAATGTTTTCATCACGCCGTCCTCCTGCTAGCTAAATCCGAGCGTTTAACCCGGGCATTTCGACCATGCAACCTAAATTGATATTCTTGAGGCAATCAATCATCGCTGTCCAAACGTCTAGATGCCAGGTCGAATACCTTGCCCTTGTCCCTTGCACCTATTGCGATGATTTGAACTACTTCGACGTGCCCATCACGGATGCGATAAATTACGCGAATGCCATCAGTGCGAAACTTAAGTTCCCTACAACCAGCAAGAAGACCCGAAAGTGGCTTGCCAATTTCATCGGCTCGAAGTGCAAGACGCGCAATACCTTTGTCCACCATAGCGCGAACCGAGCCATCGAGTGACAGATACTCTTTCTCGGCAGTCTTATCGTAAAACTCAACCTTAAACCTAGCCACGTTCACTCGAACAGCTCCTCGTCGGAAATGGGATCGGTCGTCTCGGCTTCTAGCATGGCCTCGAACCTCTCACGTCCCACGGTATCGGAGAACGGGATGCCCTTGCGATTCGAGTCAGCGTCGCCCTGCGCGAGCCTTGCAGCGGCTATGGCGTGCAGGCGCTCCTCTCGGAGCTGTTCGAGTTCAACCGCCATCGCTTCGAACTCGTCGAAGCCGACGATAACAGTATCGATGCCATCGTTCCTGTCTGAGACAAATTGCGGCTCCCTTCGAGCGCGACGTCTCGCTTCGCCAAAATTTTTGCTTGCCTGCGTCGAAGTCAGCACCTGTTCGCGTCCAAAAACGAGTTTCTTGTCTATCACGGCAACCATAGCAACCTCCCTTAAAATCTGTCTCTAATACGTATTATAGTTCCCTTTAAATACGTACGTAAAGGAAAGTTAAACAGCAATACTCTCAGTCTTGATATTCTCGGATGAACAGGGTTTCGAGTTGTACTCTAGATCAACTGGTTGCCAGACGAGGTCCTCGATAGCGCAGTTTAGAGTGTTTGCGAGCGCCAGTGTCGAGGAGACCGATGCACGGCGCAGGTCGAGTTGGTTCTGCTCGTAGAGCTGTATAGCGCGAAGTTTAACTCCCGATTGGGTGGCGAGCTGTTTTTGCGTTAGTCCGGCCGCCTTACGTGCTGCCTTGAGGCCCTTTTTGTCTGCTTGAGCCTTGTTCCATTTTTCGATGATAATTCCAGCAAATTTGTCTTCGAGGGCTTCGTGGAGCGGATGGTATGATCCAATGACCCAATCGAACGGAGCAACTTCGAATAGGTCGCTAAAGCCCAGGCAGCTTGCCCATTGCGTATAGGCCAAAACCCAGCCCGCCCAGTATTGCGGGGAACGGTCGAATGGATAGATCTCCCTGCATTCGGCGGGCTTTAGCCCCGCACGGGCGATAATTTCGCGCGCAAGTTCGTCGCCCGACATGCCGCAGATAACACGTGGCATTCCGCGCTCAAACTGTTTTATCTCAAGAGCGTTCGATAGGATCGCCGTCAGCTCGGCTGGATTCAAGCCTTGGTCACAGAGGGCAAAATCGACTGCCTCGCCCAGCGTTCTCATGGCGTCCTCGAGATACATCTCACTGTATGCGCAGGTCATCTACTGTCATCCCCTCTCGAACGATGTCGAAGATGCGGATTCCCTCAAACGGATTCTCGGAAAGTAGCTCCCGATACTGCCCCCTTGCCGCTTCATCTCGCTCCTTGGCCAATGGGCCGTACTGAGCTTGAGGCGCACGTTCAAATCCAGCAAAACGAACGCTCTTAAAAGCGCGCTCGCTTTTGAGCACAATCTGCTCCCCCAGGTTGCCAAGCTTCATGGCACGACCCAGCTGCTCGACGGTGATCGTATTGTTTACAAACGCCCTGGCATAACTAAAGTATGAGTCATCCGCACGCCATCCTCTAATCACATCGCAAGCGTCGGTGTCGGGCAGAAAATAATCGTGGAGATATTCGCATGCCCCCACGGCGATGGCGGTGTCCTTGCGAAAAGAACGATGCTCAACGAGCAACGCTATCCAATGCAGAACTGAATAATGCGGCGATAGTAAGTCGAGCAACTTGAGGTCTGCCATATCGAGTTCGTATCGATTTGTAAAGCCATCAGCATCTCCCGAGCATGCCCATTCCTTTGCAAGGTCAAGGCTTTCCGTGCAATAGAACCCCTGCCCATAATCGTTATGGACTTTTCCCAGGCCAAACTGGGGAACCTCAACAATCTTCTGGGAACCATGCCACAGCTCCATGTGAGCCTCCTAACGGGTATCGCTCTAACGATAGTCTAACATACTATCGTTAGAGCGATACTTGTACTGAAAGATCGAGAGGGCGAATGGAACCGATTCCAAGTTCATACCGGCTTCTAAGAATGTCGAATCCGAAAGTATGCGGCAAATTCCAGACTTGTCGACCACGCCGGGATACGTCAAAGCCTCCACCTGCGGTTTTGTTGGGAAAAATCGGGTTGTGCTCGGGGTTTGCTTAATTTTCCCCGTACTTCCGAAATATAGGCATTTTGTCAGCGATTTGAGGTGCCTTCGAGCGCCATGTTGATGCTTCCGAGCCAAGAGCAATTGGTTAACGGACGAGTTAAGGCACACTATAGCTGCTATATCTTTAGGAATTAAAGCGGCGCATCCAAAGACACCCTCTTTCGAATCTTAACTAGACAGGGGCCGTGATCGCAAGGCGACGCAACTTAACGGAATGAACGGTTTCCGAGGGTCATAACGCATTTTTTGGGGTATCGACGTTACCGGCCGCAACGGTTGCGGACGCTCGAATCGACATTCTTCGTACCGGAATTTGTACCAAGGCGAATTTCGCGGCTTCCGGAGACGCAACGCCACGAAACCGGCCCATCTACTACGTTTAACCCCGACCAGCCGACCATATCCCGGATTTCGCAAAAACCGCAGGCCGTCTACCTGCGGTTTTATTGTTAACGAAAACGGAATGGTCGGGGGATGCCGGCCAAACGTAGTAGATGGGCGGCTATCGTGGCGGGCGTTCCGTAGAGCGGTCGGAATGGCACCGGAAAGGCGGGCCGTGGCCGCGCGCCACGCGCGCCTCGCCCTTCACAAGTTTATGAGTTTTAGTATCCAAAGCCGAGGGAACATGTTAAATGCAGTCAGTAAACCCGCCCGGCCTCTGGATGTATCAGCTCTGGCGCTGCCTGAAAATACGCAACGCTTCCTCTGGCTCGGGAATATCATCGACGATAACTTTCCAGGCGAGGGATCGAACTACTTCTCGATATCCATGTGCTACGAAGTTTCGAAAGCCCCTAATATCGTTCCATGGATACTCCGGAAAAGCTCCTCGTCCCGTTTACGCCGCCTTAAAGAGACGCACCTCATCCTTTTCAATGCTCTTGCGGAATGCAGGACGCATATGCTCGGGAGGGTTGGTGACAATCTCAACATCTCGCCCGAGCTCTTTTTCGAGCTCAAGGGAGAGTTCGTATAGTGTGCCGAACGTCATTGTTTCACCGCAGACTAGACGCAAATCGATATCGCTATCTGGCGTTTGCTCGCCACGGGCGAAGGAGCCAAATAGATATGCCTCGCGGACGTCGTAACGAGACAGCACACGAGAAACAGCAGCGGATATGTCGACAAGCGTAATCATGTCTCAATTTTACTTACCGATTGAATGGAAGGCAATTGCCATGCGCCCGTTCCACAGGCCCTAGAGAGGGGCTGTATCCGGTAGTATGCGGCAAAATCAGAGCATGCCATGCACGAGAGAAGTCGGCAAAGCCTCTACTTGCGATTTCTTTGCTTGAAAAGGGCGGTGTGCTCGGGGATTTGGGAATTTGCCGCGGACTTCCGTTTTGCGGTTCCGGAAGTGCGGGGAAAACCGAGATCTGGCGACCAGACCCTGGTTTTACGCTTCAGCGACCTGCAGTTTTGTTCGCAAAAATCGGGTTGTGGTCGGGGGTTGCTTATTTTTCCCCGCACTTTCGAAATATGGGCATTCTGGCAGCGATCCAGGTGCCTTATAACGCCATGCAACAGGTCGCAACGCTCAAAATCTACTTTGCAAGAAGCAGGTTCTCCTTGAGCTCGTCTCGTTCGACTAGAGAACTGGACGCGCTTTCGTCCGGCATGGCGAACGTCCTTGGCACAATCCCAACGAGCGACACGGTAAAGTCGTCATTTCTAACCATTTTGCTAACCATCATGGTTAGCAAAATGGTTAGAATATGGGTAGAATAGAATCGGAAGGCGGACAGCATGAAATTCCAGGAAACAGAGACAGTCGAGCTGAAGGCCGTTGCGCAGGACGGCATCAAGAAGGAGATCGTCGCCTTTGCGAATTGCGGCGGCGGCACGGTCTACGTTGGCGTCGCCGACGACGGCGCCGTGCCGGGCGTCGAGGACGCGGATGCGTGCGCCCTGCAGGTCTCCAACATGGTGCGAGACGCCGTGAAGCCGGACGTCACCATGTTCGTCAGCTATAAAACGCTCGACTGCGACGGGAAGGCGGTCGTGGCCGTCAAGGTCCAGCGCGGCACGAACCGCCCCTACTACCTAGCGAAGAAGGGCCTGCGCCCCGAGGGTGTCTACGTGCGGCAGGGTTACTCCTCCGTCCCGGCGACCGATGCTGCCATCCGGCAGATGATCAAGGAGACCGACGGCGACAGCTTCGAGGACATGCGCTCCCTCGACCAAGCGCTCACCTTCGAGTCGACGAAAGGGGAATTCGAGACACGAAAGATCCCCTTCGGCGCGCCGCAGATGCAGACCCTGAAGATAGCCTCATCGGACGGTCTCTACACAAACCTCGGCCTGCTCCTGTCCGACCAGTGCCCGCATACCGTAAAAGCGGCCGTTTTCGAGGGGACGGACCAGAGTGTGTTCAAGGATCGCCGGGAGTTCTCCGGGTCCCTCATGCAGCAGCTCGACGAGGTCTACGACTACATCGACTTCCACAATCAGACCCATGCCACTTTCCAAAAGCTGCTGCGCGTCGACACCCGGGACTACCCAGAGGTCGCCGTGCGCGAGGCCTTGCTGAACTCGCTCGTGCACAGGGACTACTCCTTCCACGCCAGCACGCTGATCAGCGTCTACGACGACAGGATCGAGTTCGTGTCAGTCGGCGGCCTTCTGCCCGGCTTGGAGCTGGAGGATTTGATGATGGGCGTCTCTGCCTGCCGGAACCCGCATCTCGCCAACGTCTTCTACCGCCTGCAGCTCATCGAGGCATACGGCACGGGGATGAGGAAGATCATGGGGGCCTACGCGGGTGCGGCCTCTCAGCCGCAAATCATGGCCACGAACAACGCATTTAAAATCGTCCTGCCCAACATGAACTTCGCAGCAACGGCAGCGGAAACGCCTGCGGCAAACAGCAAGGAGGCACCCGCTGCTTCCCATTCCCGAGAGGACGAGATCCTGCAGTTCTTGGCAGAGCACCCCTCAATCACCCGAAGGGAAGCGCAGACGTTGCTCGGGATCGGCCAGTCCACGGCCGGCCGCATATTGAAAGAGATGGTGGATAAGGGGCAAATCGCAAGGCACGGCGGAGGTCGCACCTTGCGATACGAATTGGCGTAACGATGTGTCTCTGAGGTAATTGCCCACTACGCCTTCCGTCCAGGCAGGCATAGAAAAGAGAGCCGCGACCACTCCCCTCGATTCGATTCATTTCTAACCATTCTAACCACCATGGTTAGAATGTGCCGATTTCCCAGAAGGGCTTGTCTCAGCACTGCGAAGTTGTGGAGCGTGACGCGGCTGGGGTAGCTGAGCTCTGCTATGGTGTCAGCCGTGCTGACACCCAACCCGGCGAACGTTTCGATGGTCTTCGCCCTTTGCCCTGCGCTGTACATCCGAATGATCCTACCGGTTCTCTTTTGGCCCAGGATTTCCACCGCAGTCCCAGGGGGCTAGAAGGATAAATCAGGCAGGGCCATTGCAGCGCTACGTGTTGAGAACTTGGCCAGCAACGAGAAGTTTGTGAAACGTTTTGCGAAGCGTGGCAGGACGAAGCTACCTCTCGGCAAAGGTACCCCAACCGCCGGCAGGAACGTCGACACAGCTTTCGAGGTAACTCTTCATGATGTCTTCCAATGTGGGCACGCGTCCTTCGGCCAATATGCCCAAGGCATCCAGCACATCGAATACGGCGGCTGCGTCATCGACCCCGAGGAGGTCTTCGTTGCACAGGTCCAACCTCGCACCAAGCACAGTATACCCGTGCTGCACAGCGACCCTCGCAAGGGCATCGTCATCGGCAACCAGCGGGTGCCTTTGGATCTCGACAACCAGCCCATACTCTTCGCCGGGTTTTCTGGAATCAAGATCGAACGCGAGCCCGATCTCTTGGACGACGAGCCACGTTTCGGCATATAGCTTCCCTGCCTCGTCCAAGAATAGCCTCGTCATGGCGGGCACGACATTCCCATACCCAAGAAACTTCCCGCAAAGAAGCGTTTTCGACAGGGAAGAAACCTTCGGATAGCGAGACAGCCACGCCCTGCCCTCTCGAGTTTTAAGCAAGGGGCAAACCTCTTCGGGATTTCCAAGCATTTCCGTAAGCATGTAGAACCTGGCACAGAAGGCGGCGGCGGTAATGTTAATCCGAATGCCGGGCGCGTAATGGCTCATCGGAGTCTCGAAGCCGGCGGCCCTTTCATACGCGCCTCTGCACTCGGCACGCATACCAAGCAAGGCGTAGCACAGGCTCATCTCGAGATAGGGATATCCGAGGGACGGTTGCTTGTTGAGCGTAGCGAGGCGCTCTTCGGCAATCGAGAGCTGCATTTTTGCCACCTCGGGTTTGTCGTACAGTGTCAGCCGGGCAAGCTGCCATCGACACTCGAGCGCCGCCATAACCTGCAAGCTTCCCTCAAGGAGGCCTATAGCCTCATCAGTGTACGACACGGCGCGCTCAACGTTCTCTCCCACCATTAAGGCTAGGGCAGCGCGTTCTCGCAGCACTTGGGAGCGCCGCAGAATCGCCTCGGGAGGAAGGCCATCCTCCATCACATCCAAATCATGCTCCGCGTCCCCATCCTTGAAATACCGCATTACGCTCTCAGCCAAAGTATTTAGGGAGCGGTCATCCACCGCCAAGCCCGAAAGCATCGCCCTCAGGTTCATATGGGCATAGTAACGTGCATCGGGGTCGCTCACGCACAAAAACCGATCGCATCCTTCGAAGAAATTGAGCACGGGGCGGGGTCGAGCCCGTCGGCCCACGCGATTCTTCCCAAGCTCGCCATAGCGACGACGCGCTGTTGCTCGGAAAGGGAGGCATTGCTGAGGGTGCTTTCGACCTCGGCCAAATACAACTTGTTCCTGTCCTCGATGCTTGCCCCTATCTGCCTCATGAAAAGAAGCCGCAGATTGAAGAGCTGCCCAAAATCGTTGGGGCCAATCGGCGCAAGCGCCTTTTCGCATTCCTCAATCAACCCCCACCCTTCTTCAATGCCGCCATCAGGCAAGCCGATTTTCGTTTTATTCAATGTTGCATTCTCAAACAGTAGCAAGAGGAACGACTTATTCCGAACGCCCAGACGCTTGGCTTCACGATACGTCTTCTTGAACTCGTCGTCGGCGACTTTGAACTGACCGTTCACGATATAGCCAACCGCGCGGTTGTGCCAAAGCTGGACTTTGATGAAAGGGTCTGTCTTGTCGGATATCTCGGCCAAGGCGCTTTCGAGTTCCGCTTGCGACCCAGCACGATCGCAAGCGGAGTCCGCGATAATATGGAGGGCGAAATGCCTGAAAGCCGGTTCTAAGTTTTCGTCCTCAAGCATCCTTTTTGCAACGCCGTTGTTTCCCAAGTAGATGTTGCAGAAAATCCTGTCCTTGTCGAGGCAGGCGAGCTGCCTTCTGGACAGTCGATCGCGGTCAACCGAGTTCATCAGCCTGAAGGCAGCTACGTAGTCGCAATCGGGAAGAGAGGGATCAGCCTTGCCCACTATGTCATCTAGCCGCTGCGCACACCAAAAATAGTTGGCGGGAAGAGCGAGCAGACACACCGCGAGAAAGACCGATGCCACACCCGTCAACCATAAAAGGCTAAGCCTAACCGATGCAAACAATGCGACGAACGCCAGTGCCACAACAAAGATATCAGCCTTGTAAAACCGCGCCAAAGCCTGCTTACACAACCACAGCAACGCCGGCGCGACGACAATCGAAACCGCCAGGATAGAAAGGGCCGGGTCAGGCCCCGTGATGATATCAATCGCAGCAAGGATATCTTGGAACCCCATAATCCTCCGCTAGACTCGAGTCCAATACTCGTTTGCTATTGTAGCTTGCATTCTATAGTGATCTTCCTTCATGTAGTTTCAAATAGAACACATGTTTTGGAAATTGTTTTTGCAATGACTGGGATATCCGCAACCCGCCGCCAGCATAAAACGCGCATTGTGAGAATTACCTGATCAGCCAGTTTGCAAATACTACCAGCGGACTGCATATGCCAGCTCGATTGCGAGCTACGAGGGCTTCGCGGCGTGCGCATGTTCACCGGCGACAAGGCCGTCGGCATGGTCGGCTCGGTCGCCGAGATGTTCCCTGGGGCCAAGTGCCGGCGCTGTGCAGCGCACTTCATCCGCATACAGTGGTC
>CABQMC010000044.1 GCA_902465115.1 uncultured Collinsella sp. | reverse complement strand
CCCCCGCCGCTTCTGCAGCATCCGCTGCCGAGGCAACGACCGCCAGCGACCTCAACGGCAAGCGCGTACTCGTGCTCTGCCAGGGTGGCGGAACCTCGGGCCTGCTCGCCAACGCGCTGGCCAAGGCCGCCAAGGAGCGCGGCATCAATCTTGAGACCGCTGCCGAGGCCTATGGCAACCACGTTGACATGCTTCCCGACTTTGACCTGGTCGTCCTGGCCCCGCAGGCCGCCAGCTACCTGGCCGACCTGCAGAAGGACTGCGAGCGCGTGGGCAACAAGTGCGTCGCCTGCCGCGGCAAGCAGTACATCGAGCTCTCCCAGAACGGCGATAAGTCTCTCACCTTCGTAAGCGAGCAACTTTCGAAGTAAGTAACGCCCAAGGCCAGCCGACCATCCACAGCCGGCTGGCCCTTCGATTTAGACGATTGGATCATCATGTCCGTTAACCCCGCTAGCGTCACCAACCCGCCTGCGCAGTTTCCCGAGGACTTTGTCTTTGGCGGCGCCACCGCTGCCTACCAGGTAGAGGGCGAGACCCGCACCCACGGTAAGGGCAAGGTTGCCTGGGACGACTTCCTGGAGGCCCAGGGGCGCTTCTCCCCCGATCCCGCTTCCGACTTCTACAACCAGTACCCCGTCGATCTGGAGCTGTGCGAGGAGTTTGGCATCAACGGTATTCGCCTCTCCATCGCCTGGAGCCGCATCTTCCCCAACGGCACCGGCGAGATGAACCCCGAGGGCGTGCAGTTCTACCACGATCTCTTCGCCGAGTGCCACAAGCACCACGTTGAGCCGTTTGTCACGCTGCATCACTTCGATACGCCGCTGCCCCTCTTTGAGAAGGGCGACTTCCTCAACCGCGAGACCATCGACGCCTTTGTGGACTTTGCCACCTTCTGCTTTAAGGAGTACGCCGACCAGGTGACCTACTGGTTCACCTTTAACGAGATCTGGGCCGACGCCTCCAACACCTACATCGAGGGCACCTTCCCCGGTGGCGTCAAAGCACATCTTGCCGAGGCCTTCCAGTGCGAGCACAACATGATGCTCGCCCACGCCAAGGCCGTGCTGGCCTTCCACAACGGCGGTTTTAAGGGCAAGATCGGCGTCATCCAGTCGCTGGAGTTTAAGTATCCGCTCAACGAGAACGACCCCGCCGACATCAAAGCCGCCAACAACGAGCACGTGCTGCAGAACCAGTTCTTGCTCGACGCCACCTTCCGCGGCGACTACGCGCCCGACACCCTCGAGTGCGCCAACCGCTTGGCTGCCGTCTCGGGCGGCACCATCGAGATCCTAGACGAGGATCTCGAGATCATGCGCGAGGCCGCGCTCTACAACGACTACCTGGGCGTTAACAACTACCAGTGCCGCTTCTTGAAGGCCTACGACGGCGAGAACGACCTGCACCACAACGGTACAGGCGAGAAGGGCACCGGCCGCTGGCGCGTTAAGGGCATTGGCGAGCATGTGAACAAGCCCGGCATCCCCACCACCGACTGGGACTGGATCATCTATCCCGAGGGCCTGTTCGATCTGCTCGTCTACATTAAGCAGCGCTACCCCAACTACAAGCAGATCTTCATCACAGAGAACGGCATGGGCTACAAGGACCCCTACAAGGACGGTTTTGTGGACGACCAGCCACGCATCGACTACATCGAGCAGCACCTGCGCTGGTTGCTCAAGGCCATGGAGGTGGGCGTCAACGTAGGCGGCTACTTCCTGTGGAGTCTGCAGGACCAGTTCTCCTGGACCAATGGTTACAACAAGCGTTACGGCTTCTTCTACGTTGACTTTGAAACCCAGAAGCGCACGCCCAAGGCAAGCGCCTACTGGTATAAGCACGTGGCGCAGACCCGTCGTCTGGACTAGTGACTGGCGGGGTTGCCCGCTCACACAACCTGTCCCCATTTCTCAGCCGGGGGCGGCACGTCACACGGCGCGCCGCCCTCGGCCTTTTTGTTTTTGGGCTGGTCAGGAGCCGTTTGTCTCGATCTGTAACATCTAGCAGGGATTTTCGGTCCTAGCTGTTACAGATTAAGATGAACGAGCCGAGCACGTCTACGCCCGCAGGTCCTTCACGCTGGAACGCTCGACCAGCACGCCCGAGACGAGCGTACGGCTTCTGGAGCTCGGGGCTTCCAGACCTGCGACGACCTCATTGAGCGCACGGATGCCCAGTTCGCGGTGGCGAAACTTCACCGACGTCAGAATCGAGTTGGGAATCGTCTTGTAAAGCTCATCGTCGAAGCCGATCACGGACACGTCGTCGGGCACACTGTGCCCTTTGTCACGTAGAGCCATCATCACGCCGTTTGCCATACAGTCGTTAGCAGCGAGGACCGCCGTGCAATCGGGTTTATCAGCAAGCACAAGGCCCGCGGCATAGCCACTATCCGCATTCCAATCGCCTTGCAGAGGCTCGGGCGGCTCAATGCCACGCGCCTCGAGCGCCGCTCGCCAACCTTTCATACGGCACTGGCTCGACAGCGACTCTTTCTTACCCGAAACGAAATACACGTTCTTGTGACCATGATCCAAGAAGTACTTGCACGCCATGCGCGCGCCACCCTCTTGGTCGTCACTGACGGTGGAGCAGGTAGGATGCTCCATCGGCGTAATAATCACCGTCTTGAGGTCTTTCGGCGCCTCAAAGGTATCAAAGTCATCGACCATCTGGCGCAGGTTAAAAATCATGCCGTCGACGGGAAGCTGCGACATCCTGCGCGCCGCTTCGGCAAGGGTCATCTTCTCCCCCGCGCGCTTCTTAATCATCGTGAGCGCAAAGCCGCGTTCTTCAGCGGCATCGGCGATACCGTCAATCATGTCCACGGCGCCGCCCGACAAGTGGAACATCACCACGCCGATGCACCCGTAACGGCCTAACTTGAGTGAACGCGCGGCAAAGTTGGCTCGAAACCCGAGCGCCTCCATGGCCGAATGAACCTTATCGCGTGTCGACTCTCGCACGCTATCGGGCTCGTTGATCACACGCGACACCGTCTTGAGAGAAACGCCCGCGGCAACTGCCACATCATTCATTGAGACATTTTTCTTGTCCATCGTTGCCACTACTTCTCCAGTCGGTTTTGCATCGCTTGTTTTTTGCGTTCTAGCATACACTACCTGCCTGACTGATAAATCAACCGTTTACCGGACAATATCGACCGCTCACCCGTATATCCTTGTTGCTCTTCCAAAAATGTCTTACGTTGTCATTTCGCAATGTCTTCCTTAAACAGGAAGGTTTCCGGGCAGTCCTGACCATCCATCGACGACCAGTTCCATCCACATGCATCGCGCATCAAGTAGCAAAGGAGCTCTATGGACGCCATCGTAAAGATGCTCGAAAAGCATCAACCGTTCTTTGAGAAGATCTCGAGGAACATCTACCTCCAGGCCATCAAGGACGGATTCCTTGGGTGCATGCCCATCGTCCTCACCTCTTCGATCTTTCTGCTGATCGCCACCCTTCCCGGCGTAGTTGGCATCACGCTGCCCCAGCCGCTCATCGACTGGTGCAACAAGCTGTACAACTTCACCATGGGCGTCATGGGCATCATGGTTGCCGGCACCACTGCCAAGAACTTCACGGCGTCCATGAACCGTCGCATGCCCGCCGGCAAGGTGCTCAACGACGGCTCCACTATGGTTGCCGCCCAGTGCAGCATGCTGCTGCTCGCTGTTACGCAGTTCACCACCAAGTTCAACGGCTCCGAGCTTTCGGTCTTCGATTGCACCAGCATGGGCACGCGCGGTCTGTTCTCCGCCTATATCGCCGCGTTCATTACCGTTTGGGTCTACAAATTCTGCGTCTCGCGCGATCTGACCATTAAGCTGCCCAAGGAGGTCCCGGGCGCCATCGCTCAGAACTTCCGCGACATCATCCCCTTTGGCGGCGCCGTCATTATCTGCGGCATCATCGATGTCGTCGTGCGCAACCTCATGGGCGTTCCGTTCTCCGAGCTGCTTATCAAGCTGCTCTCCCCGCTCTTCACTGCAGCAGAAACCTATCCTGGCCTTATCCTTATCCAGGCAGCCACCGCGTTCTTCTGGTTCATCGGTGTCCACGGCCCCTCGATTGTCCAGCCGGGCATCGACCCCATCCGTCTTGCCAACCAGGCCGAGAACCTGCAGGTTCTGCTGGCCGGTGGTCACCCCGCCCATTCCCTCACCTTCAACATGTCGCTCGTGGGTGAGTTCGGCGGCACCGGTGCCACGTTCATCGTGCCGCTTCTGCTGATTCTCTTTATGAAGTCCAAGCAGCTCAAAGCCGTCGGTAAGGCCTCGATTGTTCCTGTTGCCTTCGCCGTCAACGAACCGCTGCTCTTTGGCGCGCCGATGATCCTTAACCCCTACATGCTCATCCCCTTTGTTGCCGCCGGCTGCGTCAACGTGAGTGTTGCCAAGTTCTTTATCGACAATGTGGGCATGAACGGCTTCTCCTTCGTGGTGCCTTGGGCTACCCCTGCTCCCATCGGCATCTTCATCACCACGAACTTCCAGCTTATCGCCCTGGTGTTTGTCGCAATCATCATATTGCTGGACGCCATCATCTACCTGCCGTTCTTGAAGGCATACGATAAGCTGCTCTGCGACCAGGAGGCCGAACGCGCCGCCGAGCTGGGTCTTGAGTCCGATGGTGCTGCCACCATCGCTGCCAGCACCTCTGCGCCCGCTGTCGAGCAGACCACCGCTGTCGTCGAGCCGACTGTTGCCGCCGCCGACAGCAAGCCTGTCGCCGACCAGCCCGAGCCCGCCGCCGACGCATCCGCTAAGAAGGATGTCGATGGTCTGAAGGTCCTCGTCCTGTGCGCCGGCGCCGGCACCTCTGCCATGCTCGCCAACGCCATCAAGGAAGGTGCCGCACAGACCGGAGAGAACATCGCTTCCTCCGCAGGCGCCTATGGCCAGCACACTGCCATCATGGATCAGTACGACGTCATCGTGCTTGCCCCGCAGGTTCGTAGCTACTACAACGACATGAAGGCCGACACCGATCGCCTGGGCATTAAGCTGCTCGCTCCGCGCGGTAAGGAATATATCGACCTTACCCGTGACCCCACTGGCGCCATCAAGTGGCTCCGCGAGAACCTCGACTAGTTACCTCCCTCTGTTGGTGCCCGAATCCCCAGTTCGGGCACCTCTCCCTATTCGTATCCCACAGAAAGGATGACTCATGACCAACCCCATGCAGTTCCCCGACGGCTTTGTGTTTGGCGGCGCCACCGCTGCTTACCAGGTTGAAGGCGAGACCCGCACGCACGGCAAGGGCAAAGTGCCCTGGGACGATTTCCTGGCAGCCCAAGGTCGATTCTCCCCCGATCCCGCAAGCGATTTCTACAACAAGTACCCGGTCGATATCGACCTGTGCCAGCGCTTCGGCATCAACGGCATCCGTGTCTCCATCGCCTGGAGCCGCATCTTCCCCAACGGCACTGGTGAGATTAACCCCGAGGGCATTGCCTTCTATCACGAGCTCTTTGCCACCTGCAACAAAGCTGGCGTTACCCCCTATGTCACGCTCGATCACTTTGACACTCCCGAGGTTTTCTACCAGGACGGTGGCGAGGGCTTCCTGACGCGCACGACCATCGATGCCTTTGTCGAGTACGCCAAGTTCTGCTTTGCCGAGTTCACCGAGGTCAAGCACTGGTTTACCTTTAACGAGATTCCCGCAACCGCCGAGGGCAGCTTTATCGTCGGCAACTGGCCGCACGGCGAGAAGTATCGCCTGGACAAAGCCTTCCAGCTTATGCACAACATGATGGTGGCCCACGCCAAGGCTGTCGTCGCCTTCCATGAGGGCGGCTTTGAGGGCGAGATCGGCATCGTCCAGAACCTGGAGCCCAAGTATCCCCTCGACCCCAACAGCGCTGCCGACTGCGAGGCAGCTCGCATGGCCGACGTCATCAACAACCGCTGGGTACTCGACGCCACCTTCCGCGGCCACTATGCAGCCGACACCATGGAGGCTGCGACCAAGCTGGCCCATATCGCCGGCGGCGAGCTCGACGTCCGCGACGAGGACATCGCCGCGCTGACCGCCGCGCTCCCCTACAACGATTGCCTGGGCGTCAACACCTACAAGTGCCAGTTCCTGCGTGCCGCCGAGGGCGAAAACGACATCAACCACAATGGCACCGGCGACAAGGGTTCCTCGCGCTGGTTCCTCAAGGGCGTGGGCGAGTCATGCGTGCGCGAAGGCATACCCACCACCGATTGGGACTGGATCATCTATCCCGAGGGCCTCTACGACCTGCTGCTCCGCATTAAGAACGATTACCCCAACTACAAGAAGATCTACATCACCGAGAACGGCATGGGCTATAAGGACGACTTTGAGGACGGCTTTATCGACGACGCCCCTCGCATCGACTATATGCGTCAGCATCTCGCATGGATCCTCAAGGCAATCGACGGTGGCGTTAACGTCGACGGTTACTTTGTGTGGTCGCTGCAGGACCAGTTCTCCTGGACCAACGGCTATAACAAGCGTTACGGCCTGTTCTACATCGACTTTGAGACCCAGAAGCGCTACCCCAAGGCGAGCGCGTACTGGTACAAGAACGTCGCGGAGACCGGCCTGCTCATGGCCTAGTTTCCGCCGCATACCCCCTGTCGGCCGCATGCGAATCCCTCCACGGGTTCGTATGCGGCCTTTTTGTTTTCGCGCGGGTCGGCAGCCGTTTGTCTAAATCTGTAACATCAAGTCGAGTTTTTTGCCTCTACCTGTTACAAATCAAGACAAACGGGAATCACTCTGCCGAAACGTCTCAATCTGTAACAGATATCTGCTCAAATCGAGTCTAGGTGTTACAGATTGAGTTTTTGATTTGGGAGGTTGAGGATGGGGGATCGCGTGCCGAAAGCATGGTCCCCGGATAAAAAAGCTCGCCGGCCAGGCCGAAGACATGGCCCACATCAAGGCAGACCTTTGCCCCTGCTCGCCCGAGCAAAAAGTCATGCCCCTCGATGCGCTCTGCCAGTCCGGCACCGAGACCCCGCAATGGCGGTGGGATGTGCTGGTCGGAGAGGGCGACCCGCTCTACTGCAAGTCCCGAGAGATCTAAGTATCCGCTGCAAGGTATAAGAACGAATTGGAGCCCTGGTACATACCGGGGCTCCTCGTGGTAGTGGCTGTCTAATGAATCTGGTGGCTAGGCCTCTTCGCCGCCACTGGATTCAGTTACCGTTTCCTCCTCACTATGTTGCGTCTCTCTCGTAGCCTCATCAACTTCTGTTGACGAATGTGCCTCTTCGTATACTTCGATGTTCGCCTTGAGAATGGTTGCACTCTGTTCAGCAAGAGCGATCTTCCTCTGGTGCTTGTCGTAGGCATACAGTCCGATTCCACCTGCGACTAGCGTGGCTACAGAACCGATTACTCCACCCTGGATTCTTCCAACGGAAATCCCGCCCGCTCTGATATTGCTGATCAGCGCCTGAGGCCCACCGAGCTCTTTCGCCAGATGCGACAATTGCGCATAGTCCCAAGTCGTCATTGCCTTTTCCTCACTTTCTTTCACTTCAGCACCGCTTCCACTGGGGTGCTCACTTTCGACAGTGCTATCATGCCATCGGTAAATAAGACGGTATATGTCCTATAATTGTCTTATCTGTTGTTAATGAGGAATGATTAAGACAATGTACGTCCGCAAAGATCGCCCTAAGGACATTTTTCCAAAGAGACTCAGCGGTTTGATGGAAAGCTATGAAATAGAAAAGGGGCGCAGAGGCATTAGCAATATCGGCCTTGCGCGTCTGCTCTATCAAAAGCGTAACGGTACCGATGATGCCTCGCTAGCCGATGACCGCTATGCAGTGGAAAGGGAGAACGGCCGCAAGGCGATTGCGAGAAAGATCAGCCGATTTCGAAAAGGAGATCAGTTTCCTCAATGGGATGACCTCGTAGATCTGGCTGACATATTCGGAAAGCCAGTAGGTTTTCTCATCGGGGAGACCGATTGTGATACGTACGAGCTCCAAGATATTGCTGACTTCCTTGGTCTCAGCGGCGAGGCTGTTCTGTCCATCGAGCGTATGACGAGAAAAGTTAGTGCGGAGTGGCTTCCGGAACAGTCTGGCGGCAACGGCGGAGACCATGAGGAATGGGAAAAATACCTCGTGAATGATATGGTCGCGAAGGCGAATGCCGAGCCAGAAGCTTGCAGGGCAGTGCTCAATCGAATGCTGACCGCAGCAGCGTTTAAAGACCTTGTGCTCTGCCTGTCTGAGGTCGGCGATGCCCAATACAATCTGCTTATGGAACGCATTGCAAGTGCGGAAATAGAACTGAGAGACGCAGACGTACTCAGTGACAACCACCCAGACTCCATCATGGGGCAAATGGCGGCAAAATCCCGATTCAGGGATGCTGCAACACGCCTGCAGGAAGCGGAAAATGCGGTGAGGTCCAGCAGGTATGCAGCTTATGAATGCCATGTCCGCATCGTTGATGAAATGTTCTCGGATATTACCCAGACTGACGCAAATACCGTAGCCAAAGAGCATGTCAAGCAGAGACAGTCAGGTAACCAGGCGTAGCCGTCGTATCGATACGGAAGTGGGTATAAACCGTCCTGCTGCTTGCATACGTGGTTCCGTTGCCGCCCGTCAGCTTGTAGCAGTTATAGAAGCACTGCGAGTCCGAAACCCCGCTCGAAGGCAGCGCCCAGGTGGCGTCGGCGTAGATCGTCACCAGCGACGAGCACCCCGAGAAGCAGTAGGTCAGGTCGGTGAGCGCAGACGGGTCGAAGCCTCGGAAGTCCAGCTCGGCGGGCGACGAGCGCGAAGCGAACGCGAACCGCACGACTTGACACCTGCGAGGTTGCCCAAACCGGAGACCACCTCCAGCGCCGTGCATGAGTAGAAGAGGTGGGTCAGGTTCATGGTTGCGAACGTCGCCATGTCTGCCGCGAAGGCGATGCGCTCATCGGCCGCCTGGCCTTCACCTGCTGGATTTCGCCGCGCAGGGCGTCCGCCACCTCGGCGCTCTTGGCAGCCTCGACCACTTGCCCCTCAAGCTCCTTGATGCGAGCCTCCTGCTTGGCGAGAAGCGCCTGGTAGCCCCTCTCCGAGTCCACTGCCTGCGGCTCTTCCGCCTGCGCGACCCCTTCTTGGCCGCCCGCCTGCGCTGCGACCTCTTCCTCGTCGTCGATGCTATGGTCGTCTCCGTCCATGTCGGCCTGCCTTTCGATTGACATAGGCCAGCACAAACGAACCGTCCCTTAACCATGCAAATAGGCTAAAGGTCGGTCACAAAGTGAGGTCATCCAGTCCGTTCGGCAGTTTGTGACCATTAGCAAGAATTAGAGGCAACGCAACGAGCGAACGCTCGATAATGGTCTAGAATATTGGACTTGACATTTGGGAGGCAAGATGGAGACTGTGAACCTTATCCTTGGAATTATCGCGTCTATCGCATCCATCGCCGCCGCCGTCATCTCGCTCCAAAACAAGCAAGAGATCAAGTCAATCAAAAAGAGTCTAAGCGACAACTCGCAGACCGCTACAGGTAAAGTTGCCACAAACGTCGTAGGCAGCAACAACTCGGCGAACATCCATGCTTCGCGATAAGCCAACGCAGACAAGCCAGAGCGCAATTGGAAAGGTCGCCACGAACATAACCGGCGACTCCAATAGCTATGACTCACATGACATAAACATCTACCAGCCCGTCTCGTCTGGCCCGCACCGGCCGCTTACAAAGACGCTCATGTATAAACTCCTGCAAATCATGATTTCGTCGACTGAGCCAACGGGCGAAGATTTCCCCCTTACGCCTCCGCCTCCTATAGAGAAGAAGCTGATTTACAACCACGCACCGCGTTACCTAAACATCATCAACGAGTATTCTGAGAACTACGCTCGTCTCGACAGCGTGATCAAGGAATTCCCCGACAGCGAAGCCATCATCCAAAGGCTGAACAAGATGTTTG
>CABQMC010000043.1 GCA_902465115.1 uncultured Collinsella sp. | reverse complement strand
GGTCGAAACGTTAAGACCAGTGGACAGCCACTCGGGAACCATGTTGACGATGGTCTGGACCAGGTCGGTGCCGACAAAGACGGCGAGGAAGATCGGCAGGAAGTACATGAGAGCGTACAGACCGGAGCCGGCGCAGATGTGCATACGGTAGGCGGTCTTGAACTTTCCGTTATCGATCGCGTTATCTGCCACATGGGTGAGGGCGGCGATGATGGAACGGAACACGATGCCGAGGAGCTGACCCAGGACGGCGACCGGGATGGCGATCGTCATGGCGGTCTCGGCGGAAGCATCGGTCAGGCACGCAAAGGCAGCGGCCACGATGCCGCCCAGGACCATATCGGGCGGAACGGCGGCGCCGACTTGCACCAGGCCCATGGACACGAGCTCGACGGCGGCACCGACGGCAAGGCCGGTGGGCACATCGCCCAGCAGCAGACCGACGAGCGTAGCGCCAACGAGGGGCTGCTCGAAGTTAAGACGACCGAGCAGGCGGGAGTCCCACATGCAGAACACGCCGACGAGGCCGACGAGCACCGCACTGATGAACGTATTCATACCCTTCTCCTTTCAGTCAGGCAAAAGCCTGGTTGATTACAGCTTGGCGTCGATGTCGACGCTCTGATACGTGGGGGTCTGCTGGACGTAGAGCTTGATGCCCATGTCGAGCAGCTGGTTGATATCGGCCTTCTGGGTGGCATCGAGGAAGACGGAGCTGTCCTTGCCGCCGACCTGATCGGCACCGTCGTGGTTGGCGGTGGCGCCCAGGTTGATGGCGTCGAGCTTGTAGCCCTGGCAGAACTGCAGCATCTCGGCAGTGTTGCCAAAGACGAACATAACGCGCTCGCCGAGGGTGTTGAGCTTGTCCATCTTGGCGAGGGCACGCTCGACGGTGAAGACGTTCAGGCGCACGCCCTGGGGCTTGGCCAGCTTAAGAGCACCCTTCTTGATGTCATCGTTGGCGGCAGCGTTGTCGACGACGATGATGCGCTCGGCCTGAACCTTGGTGGTCCAGGTAAAGACGACCTGGCCGTGCAGCAGACGGTAGTCAAGACGTGCGAGGACGATCTTGGCGGGACCGGAGCTGTGACGGGACGCCTTGGCCTTCTTGGCGGGAGCCGCGGCAGCCTCGACCGGTGCATTGGGGTTGGTCAGACCGGTGCGGGCCTCGTTGATGAGGGCCGCGAGCTCGGCGCCCTTGACGGGGACGGGGCTCATAGCGAGCGTCAGTGCCAGCGGAATGTTGAAACCGCTGACAACCGTGAACTTCGTGCCGTTCTTGGAAAGCTCGACCATGTTGTTGTTGACCGAGCTGCCGAGCATATCGGTCAACACATAGACGGTGTCGTCCGCGTTGAACGTGGCGATCATAGCCTCAACCTTATTGGTGATGGGCTCCTTGTCGTCGCGAGCAAGCGACACGACGTGGACGTTCGACACGTCGCCGAGAACCATCTCGAGCGTGTCTTTGGCGCCTGCGGCCAGGCCGCCATGAGATGCGAGAATGATCTGATTCATCTTGCCTCCTCCTTTTCGTTATGGTCATTATAACGTCTTATACGTTGCTTATATTGCTAATTAGTATAAAGACCGTTCGCGGGTGAAAATCGACCGTTGACGGGTTTAACGTACTCGAAACGTTTGGCTAGGTAGGCCGGCGCTAGCTGGAAACCCCAGGTCAGACCCTGCGCGCAATCCCCTATCGCACGAAGTACCAGGGGCTTTCCTGTACGGTGGGTTCCAGCGCAATGCCGGTGCGTTCCTTAAACAGATCCATGTCCTGAGATTTTTCGGTCCACCACGCGTTGGGCTTAAAGGTCATGCTCTCAATGACATGACCGACAAACACACTGTTGCGCAGCTTGGAGAAGTCGGTGTTCATAATCAGGATGGACGCGAGCACCAGCACGATGCCCAGGACTTTAATCGCGCCGGCGGGCTCGGCGTAGACACCAATGCCCACCAGTACGGTGACGACCGTCTCGAATGACATTACGACGGGAACTTTCGACGTCTCGAGCCCCATGGACAGACCCTGCATATATAAGACATAGGCCACGGCTGTAGGGATGAGTCCAAAACCAAAGAACAGCAGCAGCAGCTGTGGCGACATTGCCGCGGCGACATCTGGCCACGGAGCCGCGATAGCCGCCATAACCGTACCGCCAAAAACAAGGCCCCAAAACGTGACAGCCAGCGGGTGGACCGTCTTGGTTGCTATCCGGCTAAACACCGCGAGCGACGCGCCACAAAAGCCCGCGATCACGCCCGACGTGACGCCCCAAACCGAAAAATGGAAACCGGAAAGGTCGCCATTGGTCACTGCAAGTACACAGCCACCGATATTAAAAGCGATGGCAACGAGCTTGTTGGGAGTCACATCCTCGCGATAAAGCACGCGGCCGAGCATGACGCCAAACACCGGCGAGGTGTAGAGCAGCACCGAGGCCGTGGACATGCCCACCTCGCCCATGCACTCGTAATAAAGCGTGTTAGCGGTGGCGAGGCCGATAATGCCAAGAAGCGCACAGGGAACAAGCTCTTTAGGACTTGCCTTGAACAGTGCCAGGGGACCCGATGCTTTTCCCTCACGATCGCCTCCCTGGCAACCCATGAACGCCAAGACCGGAGCCATTAAGACGGCACCCGACAACAGGCGAAAGGCCGCCATGCTCTGAGACGAAACACCCATGGCCGAGATGCCGTTTACAAAGATTCCGATGCTGCCCCACATAAGCGCGGCGATCAGCACCAGCACATAGCCCAGATTGCTTTTCTTCAACGCAGCCTCCTCGGTATTGTTTCCAATATGTTTCACACTACGTTATAGTCGTTATATACATTTTTCAAGACACAAATCGGCGAGCGGAAAAGATCCGCTGGGGACGGAGGAAAACGGATCACTGAGGGGCTGGTCTGAGTCAGTGATCCGTTTTCCTCCGTCCCCAGCGGATCATTTGGCTGTTGCGGTGAAATAGTTCCTAAATAGAGGCTTCAGGCCCCCAAACAGGAACTATTCCACCGCAACTTATGAGGACATCGAGCTGTCAGGCCGCTCTATCCCCTAGTAGTCCAGCTTCCACATGTAGCGGCGCGTCATGTAGTCCTTGTGGGTGACGGCAGAGAGCGCGCGCATGTAGACGTTGTTGAGGATCGGGGCGAAGATCAGGTGGTTGAAGTACTCGCTCACGCTGTCCTTGATGTCGTTGAGGCCGAGCTCCTTGGCGTCGAGCTGATAGACGCGCTCGCCACCGTACTGGTTGACAAAGCGGATGCCGCGCTCGTCGTTGCAGCGGCTGCGGCCGACGCTGATGAGCTGGAACAGCGAGGTGCGCTTGTCCAGGATCTCGAAGGGGCCGTGGAAGAAGTCACAGGTGTTGATGGTGCAGGAGTCAATCTGCAGCATCTCCTGCACGTTGCAGATGCTAAAGACGTAGGCGGCACCAAAGAGCGGACCCTGAGCCATGACGTTGATGCAGGGCTTGTCGGCGTTCTGCTCGGCCCACTTGGCAGCAAGCGGACGGGTGTACTCGACGGCCTTGCGATAGATGGGGTCGACCAAGTCGAACGCGGCCATAGCGGTCTCGTACTCGGCATAGCCCTCGGTCTGCTGCGTAAGCTCCATGGCGATCATGGTCACGACGGCGGAGTTGGTGCGGCCCATGCAGGACTCGTCGACGGCCAAGCTGTCGTACTGGATCTTGTAGTCGCAGACCTCGGTGAGGCCGGACTCGTCAACATAGATGGCGATGGTGCTGGCGCCGTGGTCCTTGGCGACCTGGGCGGCGACGATGGTCTCCTTGGTGCCGCGCATGGACACGACGACGGCCAGGGTGTTCTCGTTGACGTAGGCCGGGGTTGCGTGCACGAATTCGTTGCTGGTGTAGCTGGAGCTCACGACCTGCGTGGCCTCGTGCTCCATAAAGTATTGAGCAGGGTAGTTGCCGCCGTTGGATCCGCCGGCGCCAATCCACACGACGCGCTTGATACCGCCCTTGTCTGCCTTGTCAGCCAAAACCTGGGAGACGACATCCTTAACCTGTTCCTGAGTAGTCATCGTGCATCAGCCTTTCTTCTCGTTTGATGCTCTCGATGGCATACAAGTTACATACATGTTTTGATTATGTCGACTAGTTGTATGCTATATTTGTCTTAGAAATTTTGCTGGTAAGGTTTTCGATTGTTCGTTACCAGCAGTTTTGTTCTTGTATTGAATACATGCTTGCTTAGTTAGGCATACAAGTTAGATATAGGTTGGCAATATGAGCGTCTCATCTAAAAAGAAACTGAGCCAATACGAGCGCTTGGCGGGCATGCTGCGCGACCGCATCGCCGCCGGCACCTACGCGCGCGGAGACAAGCTGCCGTCCGAGATGGAACTCATGGACGAATCGGGGCTGTCGCGCAGCACCGTGCGCCATGCCCTTAAGGTGCTCGTTAATGAGGGCCTGGTTCGCACCGAGCGCGGACGTGGTGCCTTTGTGGCCGACACGCCCGCGCTCCACGAGAACAACCTGGTGTTTTCGAGCTATACCAAGCAGGTCGAAGGCCAGGGCATGAAGCCCACCACGCGCACCGTGGACTCGGGCTTTACCAAGGCGGGCGGCAGCATAGCTAAGTTCTTTGATGCCGCCGTGGGCAGCAAGCTCGTCAAACTTGTCCGTCTGCGTTATCTGGACGATGCGCCGCTGTGCCTGGAGACCACCTATCTACCACCGAGCTTTGAGGCACTCATCGATCGCGATATCAACGGTTCGCTCTACGCCACGCTGCGACAGGAGTTCCATCGCGCACCGGCACAGGGGCATAAGACCTTTGAAGTGTGCTATGCCTCGCAAAACGAGGCGTTTTTGCTCAACGTTGAGCGCGGGCAGGCGCTGATCCTGATCACCGACTACGTCTACGACACCGACGGCCGCCCGCTCCATGTCTCCAAGCGCATCCAACGCACCGACCGCGCCAAATACACCGAGCCCATCGGCTAACCTGCCAAAATAGACCTGTCCCTAAATGGTAGGTTTGGGGAGGTCGGGGAACCAGGTTGGTTTGGGTTGGTTGGGCGTGCGCTCGGCTAGGACCAGCTCCATCCAACACATGTCGTACCAGCGACCGAACTTTTGGGCACAGCGGTCGAAGGCACCCACCAGGCGATATCCCATATGGGCATGGAAGTCCTGACTGTTGTGCGTCAGATACTCGTCGTCCTTGTCGTGCGGCACGGCAATGAGCGCGCACATATTGGTGATGCCCATCGCGATCAGACATTGCTTGAGCGTATCGTGCAACTTGCGGCCCAGCCCGCCGTGGCGCACGTCGCACGCCAGGTAGATCGACGTCTCGACCGACCAGTCGTATGCCTCACGGCTGTTGAGCGGGCTCACATAGGCATAGCCTACCGGACGCCCGTCCAGCTCCATCACCAAATACGGATAGCGCTTGAGCGTACGCTCGATGCGCCCGGCGAACTCCTCAACGCTCGGCACCTCGTATTCGCAGGTAATCGCCGTCTGGCGCACATACGGCTCATAGATGGCAAGCAACGCCGGCGCGTCTTCGGGCGTCGCCAGGCGAATCGTCGGCTCGGACATCTCGGTCATACAACCCTTCTCCCCCAAAAGCAAAGGCCACCCTGCGCCAAACCCGGCGCAAGGCGGCCCCTCGTCATTACATCAGGCTACAGGACAGCCGCCAGCGCGTCGATGTCCTCCTGCGTCGTGGCCCAGCTGGTGCAAAAGCGCACCACCGTATGAGTATCGTCGTACTTTTCCCAGTACTCGATCGCCGCATGCTCGCGAATGCGGGCCATATCCTCGTTGGGCAGAATCACGAACTGCTGGTTCGTGGGCGTCTCCAAGAAGAACTGGTAGCCGCGCTCGTGCAGCACACGACGCAGCGCCCGAGCGGTCTCAATCGCCTGGCGACCAATCTCAAAATACAGGCCATCGGTAAAGAGCGCCTCAAACTGGACGCCCGTCAGGCGGCCCTTGGCCAACAGCGCGCCGTGCTGCTTAATACGCGGAATGGGATGCGCCGGGGCGCGCATGCCGCAGAACACCACAGCCTCGCCGCAGAGCGCGCCGCACTTGGTGCCGCCGATGTAGAACACGTCGCACAGCTGCGCCAGCTCGGGCAGGGTAATGTCGCACTCATCGGCCGCCAGCGCATAGGCCAGGCGGGCGCCATCCACAAACAGCGGAATCTCGCGCTTCTGGCACACTGCGTGAATCGCCGCGAGCTCGGCCTTGGAGTACAGCGTGCCGTACTCGGTCGATAGACTCACGTACACGGCACCCGGGAACACTGTGTGCTCGTAGCTCTCGTTTTCGTAGAACACCTGGATATAGTTCTCGAGGTCCTCGGCGTGCATCTTGCCCTCGTAGCCGGGGATGGTGAGCACCTTGTGGCCGCCAAACTCGATGGCGCCCGCCTCGTGACAGGCGACGTGACCAGTCTCGGCAGCAACGACGCCCTCGTACGGCGCGAGCAGCATGTCGATCACCGTCGCGTTGGCCTGCGTGCCGCCCACCAGAAAAAACACGTCGGCATCGGGGGCCTGGCAGGCCTCGCGAATAAGTTGCTTGGCGCGCTCGGTATGCGCATCGGTACCGTAGCCAGGCTGCGGTTCCATGTTGGTATCGACGAGCGCCTGCAGCACTGCCGGATGTGCACCGTGGGAATAGTCGTTGTTGAACGCGAGCATGGCAATCCTCTCTTACCGGGTATCGGCCAGATGATTCAAACGGAGCTATTGTACGCCGCTGGGATAGGCAATGCGCGCGGCAAGGCACTCAAGTGCCAGTACCAGAGCAAAACCGCAGCTCACGTCACTCAAAAAGTGCGCTCCGATCACGATGCGGCCAAGCGCGACGAGCGCCGCGACCACAGCCGCCGTCCAAAAGGCCACACGACGGCGCGACGGCTTTTCCTTAAAGGCCGTCGCGGGAAGCCCAGCGAGCATGAGGCCGATTGCCGCGTGCGCCGTGTGTCCGCTCGCAAACGACTTAAAGCCGTCCTTGACTACACCGGCGGCAATATAGGCCCACTTGTCGGGGTTGCCGATCACCCACCACGGCTGAAACTCGAGTCCCTGCGTCACCTCGATCACGCGCATGCGTGGGCGCGACCACAGCGGCTTGACAATCACGTTGAGGATGATGGCCTGAGCGACCCACACGACAAGCACCATCAACGCCCAGCGCGTGAGATCGTCGGGCTCGGTCGTGCGCGTGAGGCGATAGACGACAAGGTTAGCGGCGATGACCAGCACAAACGTCAGCACCAACTGAACCGCGATGAGTTTGCCGCCAACCCGCAGGGACGAAACGATCTCGTAGCCGGCCAGGCCAACGTTGACAAGGATGCCGAGCACGGCGAGCCATTTGCTCCCCCTAGAGTCGGGACGCACCGCGCGCACGAGCATAACGCCCGCGATGCTCGCCGTCAGCTCGAACGGCAGCTCGCCGGCGGCCTCGATAAGGCGACCGTACATACTGCCGATATTGAACAGCGCGCTCGAGATCTGATAATCAAAGAAACTGCCCACGCCCAGGCAAAGGGCAAGGATGACCGCGATAGCAGCGGCGTCTTTCTTATAGATGTATCCGAACATGCTTTCCTTTCGGTCGGGCGAAGGGTCGACCCGCAACATGGTGGGGCAAAGATAGCTTTGTCCCATAAATACCCTTACAGGTTGAGCATAAGTGAGCGATAACGTTCCATTTGTGGCAAGGTGGCCCGAAGGAGGAGGGAAGCGTACTTGCGTACGCGACCGACGAGTGAGGGTCAGATTGCCCGAATGGAGCGTTTGCAGCGTCGACCCGTTAGTCGTCGTCGCTGGCACCCAACTGCTGCAGCAGCATGAGTGCCGCGGCCACGGGACCGGTGCCGTCGTTGGCGTCGAGGCCGCGACCCAGGCCGCTGCCCGCGCCGGCGCCCGCCTTGTAGGGCACCGACAGCTTGCGGCTCTTGGGGAAGTTCACCGCGCCATAGCGGGTCTTAAGTTCAAAGGCCACCTTTTTGGGCACGTCGACGCCCAAAAACGTGATGCGGCCGCCACTGAGTGTGACGCTCTCGAGCCCCAGGCGCTCGCCGCGAATGCGGATACGCGCGCGATTGAACAGGTTGAGTTCCGCCAGCGGCAGCTCGCCATGCGCAGCCTCGGTCTCTTCCTGCACCTCATCGATGCTCTCCAGGTCCTCGGCCGCTGCGAGCTTACGGTACACGAGCACGCGCTGATCCACCGCCGGCAGGTACTCCTCGGACAAGAAGTAGTCGGCCGGCAGGTTGATGCCCACGCTCGCCGCCTCCACGCCGGCATCGTCATCGCCGCGCGCCTCGGCCACGGCCTGTCCCAGCATCTGCGTAAACAGGTCAAAGCCCACGCTCGACAGGTTGCCGTGCTGCTCGGCGCCCATGAGCGAGCCCGCGCCTCGAATCTCGAGGTCACGCATGGCAATGCGCATGCCGCTGCCCAGGTCCTGGAACTCGGAAAGTGCAGTCAGACGCGCCGTGGCCTCTTCGGTGAGCGGTAGCTCGCCCGGGAACATAAAGTACGCGTAGGCCTGCGTGGCAGAACGGCCCACACGGCCCTTGAGCTGGTAAAGCTGTGCCAGACCCAGGCGCTGCGAGTCCTCGATGATGAGCGTGTTGGCGGTCGCGTTGTCGATGCCGCTCTCCACGATGGTCGTGGCGATGAGTACATCGATCTTTTTGGTCGCGAACTCGATCATCACGTCCTCGACCTCGCGCGGGCTCATCTTGCCGTGCGCCACACCCACGCGCGCCTCGGGCGCGGCCTCGTGCACGCGCGCCACGGCGTCGTCGATGGTTTTGACGCGGTTGGACACGTAGTACACCTGACCGCCGCGACCCACCTCCAGGCGAATCGCCGCACTCACCACGTCGGGGTCGTACTCCCCCACGTGCACGATCACGGGACGACGCCCGGTCGGCGGCGTCGTGATCAGGCTCATGTCGCGCACGCCGCTCGTGGCCATCTGCATGGTTCGCGGAATCGGCGTGGCCGAAAGCGTGAGCACGTCAATCTGCTCGCGCAGGTTCTTGAGCTGCTCCTTGTGCTGCACGCCAAAGCGCTGTTCCTCGTCGATGATCACCAGGCCCAAGTTCTTGGGGTTCACATCGGCCGAAAGCAGACGATGCGTGCCGATGAGCACATCAATCGTGCCCTCGGCAAACGCCTTGAGCGCGCGCTTCTGCTGCGCCGGGGTGCGGAAGCGGCTGAGCACTTCGACCTCGAGGCCAAACGGGGCAAAGCGCTCAAAGAACGTCTCGTAGTGCTGCTGGGCCAGAATGGTCGTGGGGCAGAGCACCATGACTTGGCGGCCGGAGTCCACGCACTTAAACGCCGCGCGCAGGGCAACCTCGGTCTTGCCAAAGCCCACGTCGCCGCACAGCAGGCGATCCATGGGCTTGGGCGCCTCCATGTCGGCCTTGATGTCGGCGATGGCCTCCAGCTGGTCGCGCGTCTCGTCGTAAGGGAAGCTCTGCTCCATCTCGATCTGCTCGGGCGTGTCGGGCGGGCAGGCGATACCGGTAATCGACGAGCGGCGCGTATACAGATCGACCAGGTCAAACGCCAGCTTTTTGGCGTTCTTGCGCGCCTTGTTGGTGGCACGCGTCCAGTCGGCGGTGTTGAGCCTGGTCAGGCGCGGCTTGTCGCCGTCAGGACCGACGTATCGCGTGATGCGGTCGACCTGCTCCAACGGCACGTAGAGCTTGTCACCGTCGGCATATTCCAGCAAAAAGTAGTCGCGTTCCTTGCCGCCCACTTTCTGGCGCGCAATCTCGCTAAAGAGCGCGATGCCGTGGGTGGCATGCACCACGTAGTCGCCCGGCTTAAACGGGAACGTGATCTGCGTAATGTCAACCTTGCGGCGGCTGCGCGCGCGGTTGGCATCCATGCGGGCATTGAGGTCGGCGATCGAGAACACGGCCAAATTGGCGTCGGGCACCACCACGCCCTGCGGCAGGGCAGCGTCCACAAAGGTCACGCGCCCGCGCGAGATGGTGGGCACGGCAGCGC
>CABQMC010000042.1 GCA_902465115.1 uncultured Collinsella sp. | reverse complement strand
CCCACGTCATGCTCGTGGATGCACCGGGGCATGTCGATTTTTCGGCCGAGGCGGAGCGCACATTGCGCGCGCTGGACTACGCGATTTTGGTTGTGGGTGCCAACGATGGCGTGCAGGGGCACACCGAAACCCTGTGGCGCCTGCTTGCGCGCTATGACATTCCGACGTTCATCTATATCAACAAAATCGATTTGGAGAATCCTGGCCGCGATGCTTTGCTGGCACAGCTTGGGCAGCGTCTTTCCGAGGGCTGCCTGGATGCCAGCGAACTGCTGGCGGGCGGGGCCGTTCAGGAGGATGCTGCTGCGTTAGACGAGGCGGCGCTCGAGGAGTTTCTTGAGGCGGGTGAGCTTTCCTCCGCGACGCTGTCGCGCATGGTTGCTGAGCGCAAGCTCTTTCCCTGCTTTGCCGGCTCGGCGCTCAAGGACCAAGGTGTGGACGAGCTGTTGGATGGTATATGCGCGCTGATGCGCGAACAGGCGTGGCTCCCGGAGTTTGCCGCCCTCGTCTATCGCGTCAGCCGCGGGGATCGCGGCGAGCGCTTGGCTTGGGTTAAAGTGACCGGCGGCACGCTGCATGCCAAGCAGGTGATTGGCGGACGTTCCGGTGCCGAGCCATGGGAGCAGAAGATCGACCAGGTGCGCATCTATAACGGCGAGAAATACGAGCTTGCCCAGGAAGTTGCCGCTGGCGGCATCTGCGCCGTGACGGGCCTCGCGCACGTTCGCCCGGGTGATGCCCTGGGCGCGGAGCCCGCGGGCGATGCACCTGTCATTGCGCCGGTTCTCACCTATACCGTGCTGCCGGGCGAACACGACGTCCATGTGGTATTCAAAGCGTTGACTGAGCTGGCAGACGAAGACCCCATGCTCGGCGTAAGCTGGAACACGCATCTTGAACAAATACATCTGCAGCTCATGGGAGCGGTGCAGCTCGAGGTCGTGCAGCGCGTGCTGGCCGATCGCTTTGGCCTTTCGATTGCGTTTGAGCCTGGCGGCATTCTCTATAAGGAGACTATTTCGCAGCCGGTCGAGGGCGTGGGTCACTTTGAGCCACTGCGCCACTATGCCGAGGTGCATCTGCGCCTGGAGCCGTTGCCAGCGGGTTCGGGCGTGCAGTTTGGTACCGTGACCTCGACCGACGAGCTCGATCTTAACTGGCAGCGTTTGGCACTCACCAACGCCATGGAGCGCGATCACCTGGGCGTGCTGACCGGCTCGCCCATCACCGATGTGCGCATTACGCTCACGGGTGGTCGTGCGCATGCCAAACATACCGAGGGCGGCGATTTTCGCCAGGCCACGTACCGCGCGATTCGCCAGGGTTTGATGCAGGCGCGCGAGGCCGGCGCGGCGGTGCTGTTGGAGCCGTGGTATCGCTTTGAGCTCGAGGTGCCGGGGGAGTGCGTGGGTCGGGCGCTCTCGGATGCCACGCGCATGGGTGCCGAGTACGAGCCGCCGACGATGGCGGGGGACCGGGCGAAGCTTGTGGGTCGCGTGCCGGCATCCGAGGTGCAGGATTACGCGCTGGAGGTGGCTGCCTACACGAGTGGTCGTGGGCATCTGTATCTAGAGTTCGCCGGCTATGCGCCCTCCCACGACGCCGAGCGCGTAATCGAGACGGCCGCCTATGAGCCCGAGGCCGATCTGCCCAACACGCCTGACTCGGTCTTTTGCTCTCACGGCGCCGGCTACACGGTCAAATGGTACGACGTACCCGCCGCAGCTCACGTAAAGGTCGATCCCGCCACCTTCCGCTCCTATCGCCCCGCCGACCCCACCTTCTTCTGCCATTAGGGGACGGGGTAGAAATGGTAGATTTTTGAACCCTCTGATCCTTGACTAATTGATTTTGGCGCCGACGCTGCAAGAGGGACAGTCCCTTTGTCACCTGCTGATGGTATAACTCGGTATAAGTTGGTATAACTGTTACCAGGGTTTACCGATCCGAGGAGGCCGACATGAATCCAAATCCCTTTAAGCCAACGGCAGGCAAGCGGCCTCCGATGCTCATCGGTCGAGAGTCGGTCATCGAAGATTTTGAGGAAGGACTCGACAACGGCGCCGGAGCGCCGGGTAGGCTCATGCTCATTACGGGAAACCGCGGCTGCGGCAAAACGGTTCTCCTGCGGGAGCTGCAACGTCTAGCCAGCGAGCGCGGATGGGCGGTTATCTCCGATTCCGCTTCGCTTGGCTTATGCGACCGCTTAGCCGACGCGCTTCGCTCGAATAAACCCGTTGTGACGTCAATGGAGTTTGGGCCGTCGTTTGGCCGGATGTCGGTCGAGGCGGCGCGAGCAAAAGGCGAGACGTTACGCGGGCTGGTCAACGAGCGCCTCAAGAAGCTCGGTCCAGGCAGGGGCATACTGTTTGCGATTGACGAGGCGCAATCGGCGTCTATCGAGGAACTGGCGGCTCTTGCCGTTCTCTATCAGCAGGTGCTCGGAGACCAGGATGCTACGGGCTTGCCCGATAGCGACCAGCGCGGTCTTGCGCTGGTGTTCGCCGGCTTGCCCAGTATGGTTGACGACCTGCTCGAAGAGCCGAGCGTAACGTTTTTGCGGCGTGCCCAGCAGCGTACGCTGGGGGCGATATCTTTGCCCAAGGTGCGCGATTCGTATATCCAGACGGTCAAAGACGCTGGTCTTTACGTTGATGCGGAGACAGCGGACCTTGCGGCACACAAGAGCATGGGGCATCCCTATATGGTTCAGCTGATGGGCTATTACATGTGGCGCTCTGCCGTCCGGCGTGGCTCGCAGGTCATCGAAAGGTGCGATGCCGAGGCCGGCCATACGGACGCCGTCTCCGAGTTCTACGAAGCGGTTGACGCGCCCCTGTATTACGGGCTGCGCAGTCCACAGCGCCTTTTTATCGAGGCCATGGCGGTTGACGAGGGTAAACCGACGCGCATGGCGGATATTATTGAGCGTTGCGATCGCACCCAGAGCTGGGCGAGTAAATATCGCGCAAGCCTGATTCGCGAGCGCGTCATCGAGGCCGCCGGATACGGCCTCGTCCGGTTTACCGTGCCCATGCTGGGCGAGTATATCCGCGACCGCATTTTATAGCATGAGTAGGGTGATAAAGATGACGGAACAGAAGATGAGTCCGCAGGCTATCGAGGTGCGTGGCGCGCGCGTCCATAACCTCAAAGACATCGATATCGATATTCCGCTGGGAAAGCTCGTGGGCATTGCCGGCGTATCGGGTTCGGGCAAGAGTTCGCTGGCGCTGGGGGTTCTTTATGCCGAGGGCTCTCGTCGCTACTTGGAAGCACTCAGCACCTATACCCGCCGTCGCCTGACGCAGGCCGAACACGCCCAGGTGGACGAGGTGCTGCACGTACCAGCGGCGCTCGCGCTACACCAGCGTCCGAGCGTGCCGGGTGTGCGTTCCACTTTTGGCACCATGACCGAGCTCAACAATAGCCTGCGCCTGCTCTTTAGCCGCTGCGCCCAGCACGTGTGCCCGCATTGCGGGGCGCGTGTGGAGCCGAGCCTTAACGTGGCTGCGGGCCTGTCGCTCACGTGTCCGACATGCGGCCGCGAGTTCTACGCGCCGAGTGCCGAGGATTTGGCCTTCAATAGCGGCGGCGCGTGTCCTACCTGCGGCGGCACCGGTGTCATGCGCGAGGTGGACGAGGCGAGCCTGGTGCCCGACGAGTCAAAGACCATCAACGAGGGCGCAGTACTTCCCTGGGGCACGCTCATGTGGGATCTGATGAAGCAGGTGGCAGGCGAGATGGGCGTACGTACCGACGTGCCGTTTAACCAGCTCACGCCTCAAGAGCGCGACATCGTGTTCCATGGTCCGGCGGTTAAGAAGCACATTCTCTACGTTCCCAAAAACGGCGAGGGCGCCACGCCGCTCGATTTCACCTATTACAACGCCGTCTATACCGTCGAGAATGCGCTCGCCAAGGTCAAGGACGATAAGGGCTTAAAACGCGTTGCGCGCTTTTTGCGCGAGGGAGCATGCCGTGATTGCGGCGGCACGCGTCTCTCCGAGGCCGCGCGCCAGCCCCAGGTGCGCGGTATCAATCTGGCGCAGGCCGCGGCCATGACGCTGGGCGAGGCGATTGAGTGGGTGCGCGGAGTGCCCGCATCCTTGCCGCCCGAGATGCGGCCCATGGCGACGGATATCTGCGATTCGTTTTTGAGCGCGGCCCGTCGTCTGGTCGACCTGGGTCTCGATTACCTTTCACTCGATCGCGCCGGTGCCACGCTCTCCACGGGTGAGCGCCAGCGTGTGCAGCTCGCCCGCGTGGTGCGCAACCGGTCGACGGGTGTGCTTTATGTGCTGGACGAGCCTTCGATCGGCCTGCATCCTGCCAATGTCGACGGCTTGGTGGGCGTGATGCGCGATCTGGTGGATGACGGCAACACCGTGGTCGTTGTCGACCACGACACGCGCGTACTGGCGGAGGCTGATTATCTGGTCGAGATGGGCCCCGTTGCCGGAGCGGGCGGCGGTAATGTGATTGCCGCTGGTACGGTAGACGAGGTCGAGCAATCGCAGGGCAGCCGTATCGCGCCGTTTTTGTGCCCAGAGTCCAAGCGCTTGCGTCCACGGGTGACTGACGACGAAATGTTCGACCAGGGCCACATCCGCATGGCGACCGATGCCATCCATACCGTCAAACCGCTCGAGGTCGATATCCCGCGCGGCCGCTTGGTCGCGGTGACGGGTGTTTCGGGTTCGGGCAAGACGACGTTGGTGCTCGAGACGCTCATCCCGGCGCTCAAGGCGCAGGCAGCCGGCGAGCGCCTGCCGGGACACGTGCGTTGGGTCGATGCCGAGGGCATTGCGCGCGCCAACCTGATTGACGCTACGCCCATCGGCGCCAACGTGCGCTCGACGGTGGCGACCTATGCCGACATCCATGACGAGCTGCGCCGCGCCTTCGCCCGTACGCCCGAGGCCAAGGAGGCCGGCTACAAGGCGGGTGCCTTCAGCTACAACACCGGCGCCCTGCGCTGCCCTACGTGTGACGGTACGGGCTCGATATCGCTCGACGTGCAGTTTTTGCCCGACGTCGAGATCGTCTGTCCCGCATGTCGCGGCTCTCGCTACGCGGAAGCCGCCTCGCATATCCATCGCGAGGGCAAGGACGGGAGTCTGCTTACGTTGCCGCAGCTCATGGATATGAGTGTGGACGAGGCCCTCGACGCCACGGTGGGACTCAAGAAGGTTCAGACGCGCTTGCAGACCTTGCACGACCTGGGCTTGGGCTATCTCACGCTCGGTGAGCCCACGCCGGCGCTCTCGGGCGGCGAGGCACAACGCCTTAAGCTCGCGAGCGAGATGGGCCGCGTGCAGGATGATGCCGTATTTGTGTTCGACGAGCCCACGATCGGCCTGCATCCGCTCGATGTCCAAGTGTTGCTGAGTGTGTTCGACGGCCTCGTTGCCAAGGGCGCCACTGTTATCGTGATCGAACACGATCTCGACCTTATCCGCAACGCCGATTACGTGATCGACATGGGCCCGGGCGGTGGCGATGCGGGCGGGCAAATCGTCTGCGCCGGTACGCCGGCAGACATCGCGGCCTGCTCCGCAAGCATTACCGGCCGCTACCTATAGACAATGAGGCAAAGGGACAGCCTCTTTGCCTCATTGATGCCTATTTCACGCATTGAGCCGCGAGATAGTCGCGGAAGAATGGCAATTCAAATGCGACGAGCCCTCGTCCTCGTTCCCCGATGATGCCGGCATCTATCATGCGGCGTCGATAGCGGGAGACTTGCTGCGGCGAACGCTTAAGGCGCTCGACAAGGTCAGCGGTGGTGGACTCTTCCTCGTCATCGAGCATGGCGATGAGGAATCGCTTGTCCTCTGCCGTGAGTTCCCGATAGGTTGCCGCGAGGATTCGGTCGTCCATCTCGTCGCGCGCGATTTTGATTCCCAGGTCAAAGTCGCGCGACGAGATTTCCTTCGAATCGCTTGTGAGATCCCAGGCACGGTAGCCTACGAGTTGCAATAGGAAGGGAAAACCAGAGATCGAGCGAACGGCTCTATCGATTCCCTCGGCATCTGCCAGGCGATCGTTTTCCTGGATCGTGCGAATCAAGGCCTCGCGTACGTCATAGTCGGCAATGCGGCCCAGATGATATTGTTGGGCGCGGCGAAGGAACGAGACCGTCTTGTGGTTCAGCAACGTCGAGACGTTGTTGGGAAGTCCCGCCATGAGCAGGGCGACGCGTTTTCCATCGGTCACAAAGTGCTGATACGTCGCTGCGAGCTGAATCATCTCGTCGAGTGTCGGGTCCACCTCGTCAACCGTGACGAGCAGACCGGTGCCTGCCTCGTTGAGCTGGTCGATGATGTCGCTCATGCGATAACGCCAGGTTGAGGCATCGTGAACGCGATTGACCTCGATGCTGCCGAGCGGTGCAATTCCGAGACCGGTGACTTCGAAGCTCTTAGACGGGTCGATAAGATGGCCGGCAGCACGTTTCGCCCCGAACTCGATTTCCTCAAGCATTCCCGGGAGCGCGGTCGTCTTTACGGCTATCCAGCCGTGGGATTCCGCCCTTGTCGCGAGCGACGACATGAGAGCGGTTTTACCGGTTCCACGCGCGCCTGAGAAAATCGAGGTCAATTCTGGGCGCCTGCGCTGGCTCAAGAAGGCACGGTCCAAATCCCGAATAATCTGTTGTCTGCCAGCGAGATGGGCAGGAACCTCACCAAAACTGGGGGTAAACGGGTTCTCGAGATATTTCACAAAGCTCTCCTTTCACACCGCCGTTTAACTTCATTTTATTTTAGTTAATTCTGATTAAAAGCAATGGTTCGTTATTTAGAGCGTCAATGTGACAAAGGAACAGTCCCTTTGTCACATTGACGCAAAAACCAGCTTGTCAAGAGCTAGAGGGTTTAAAAATCTGCCATTTCTACCCCGTCCCCAAATGGCAGGTTTGTTACATTCCCGGAAAGCCCGTTTGGCGCAGGGCCTCGTAGAGGACGATGGCGGCGCTGTTGGAGAGGTTGAGTGCGCTGATGCGGTAGTCGTCCGGGTTGACGAAGTTGCCGCAGATATCCTGTTGAAGGATGGCCTCGTGGCTGTCCTCGGTATGCCCCAGCGATTCCTCGTGAGCTTCCCAAGCCTCGGCGTTATCGAGTGAGTCACAATCGCGCAGCATCGGGATGCGCTCGCAGCGCGTGGGCGCTGCGGCGAGTAGCTTCTCGGGAATGCCCGAGCTCTCGCTGCCAAAGACCAAATAGTCACCGTCGCGGTAGGTGCTTTGCGCATAGGTGCGGCGTGCCTTTTTGGTCAGCAGATGCAGGCGTTCGTCGGCAGGGGAGAGGTCGTTGCGCGCAAGGAAATCCTCCCAGCTGGCATAGGTCGTCACGTCCAAGTTTTGCCAGTAGCCCAGCCCGGCGCGATGCACCGTCTTGTCGTCGAGTGAAAACCCCAGCGGCTCCACCAGATGCAGGCGGGCGCCGGTGACCACGCAGGTGCGACCGATATTGCCCGTATTGGCCGGAATCTCGGGCGCATACAGCACGATGTTGAACATGAATCTCCTTGGCTCAGAACGAAAAACCACCACGAAGGGCACCTTCGTGGTGGTTTGGCGGTTACGTAGGCGGAAAAATACCCGCTTCGATAAACCTAGGCGCGGTGCCAGTCGGTCAGGCAGGCATCGAGGGAGGCGATGAGCGCATCCTTGTCCATGTGACGGCCGATAATGCACAGGCTCGTCATGCGGTCGCCCGTCTCGTCGTCCCAAATTTGCATGATCTCGGGGTTCTCGTCGATGATCTTCTGCTTCTCGCCCTCGGGCGCCGAGTCGACAAACAGGCCGTTCTCCATCAGGCGCATCTGGTGGCCGGCCTGCTCAAACATGTAGCACATGTCCGGATTGCCGGTCT
Source organism: uncultured Collinsella sp. (assembly GCA_902465115.1). GTDB lineage: Bacteria > Actinomycetota > Coriobacteriia > Coriobacteriales > Coriobacteriaceae > Collinsella. The sequence goes on along the minus strand of CABQMC010000042.1, from coordinate 2,171 downwards.
GCCACAGCGGACCCTTGACGCGGATGACCTCGTCGGGCCATTCCTGCTCAACAAAATCGGTGAACTTCTGCAGGTCAAACGGCTTGCGGCGCGAGTACACAAAGGTCTCGATGTCGTACTCGAGCACCTCGGGGTCGTCGTGCTCCTCGGGGTGCTCCATGGCCTCGATCCAGGCGGCGGAGTTGTAGGCGCGCATAAAGTCGAAGCGGTCGGTATCGAGCAGCTCCTCCATGGGGACCTCGCCGTTTTGGGCCTCGACAATCACAGCGTCTTTCTGCAGGCTGCGCACGATGGCCTTGAGCTCGGCGATCTGCTCAGGGCTCACGGTATCGGTCTTGTTGAGGATCAGCGTGGAGCAGAACTCGATCTGCTGGATGAGCAGGCTTTCGATGTCGTCCTCGTCGATATCCTCTGCCAGCAGGTCGCGGCCGCCATTGAACTCGTCGTACATGCGGGCGCAGTCGACCACGGCCACGATGTTGTCGAGCGCGAGCTTGGGCTCGCCGCCCGCCTTGGCCTCGTCGCAGAAGCTCGAGATGGTGTAGGCGATGGGGATAGGCTCGCAAATGCCCGAAGCCTCGATGATGATGTAGTCGAAGTTGCCCGAATCGGCGATGCCCTGCAGCTGGTTAGCAAGGTCGTCCGAAAGCGTGCAGCAGATGCAGCCGTTGGTGAGCGGGATGAGGTCATCGGTCTCGGAAAGGCCGCCGTCGGCGATAAGGCTGGCGTCGACGTTGATCTCGCCGATATCGTTGACGATCACGGCGGCGCGGATGCCGCCGTCGTTAGCGAGGATGTGGTTGAGCAGCGTGGTCTTGCCGGCACCGAGGTATCCGGTAAGCATGATGATCTTCACGGGTTTGTTGGGCATGTGCCCTCCTTTGTTAGACATGGCTTACAGTTGAATCTTATGCCAAACGCCTGCTCTTATACCCACGCGCCGGCAAATAACACAGGCTACTCCCAGGCTCCCCATACATCGGGGCAATAACCGACGGTGGCCTTTTTGCCGTTACGCACGATGGGCTCGGCTAGAACCTGCTGGTTCTCGAGCAGCTTGTCGAAGCGCTGGCTAGGGGTGAGGTGCTGGATGAGCGCGAGCATCTCCTCGTCCTTGGCTTTGGGGTTGAGCAGTTTGTCGATACCGCCGACCGCCTGCATCGCGCTCGTGAGCTCGCCCTTGCTCATTTCCTTTTCCTTAAGGTCAATAAACTGCACCTTAATGCGGCGCTCCTTAAAATAGCGCTGGGCCTTCTTGGTGCCGAACGACTTTTTTGTGCCAAAAATCTGGATATTCATGTTCCACCGTTCTACCTGATGAAGTTGGTCGTTGCTCGATCTGCCTCGGGTGCGTTGATACCGGCGGCCTGTCCTGCCTCGATGCAACGCAGGAGCCAGGCCATGTTTTTGCCGATGTTTCGCATGGTGGCAAGGCCCTCGGCATCCCCATCGGCGTCGCCGGGCACGCGGCCAAATACATTGTTCCAGTAGGTGGAGGCAACTACGGGCATTTGCTTAATGGTGAAGTACTTGTTGAGCACATCGAAGGTGGTCGACGTGCCGCCGCGACGGGCGACGGCGACTGCGGCGCCGGGTTTGTGCTCAAAGGCATGCCCGCCTGCATAGAAGGCGCGATCGAGGGCCGAAAGGATGCGGCCGCTGGGGTGCGCGTAGTAGACGGGCGAGCCAAAGACAAAACCGTCGGCCTGTTCGGCGGCAACGATCAGCTCGTTGACCACGTCGTCGTCAAAGGTGCAGCGTCCGCCAAGCTTGCCGCACTGACCGCAGCCGATGCAGTCGCGAATGGGCTTGGCGCCCAGCTGAAACACTTCGGTATCAATGCCTTCGGTATTGAGCTGCTCGGCGACCTCGGCGAGTGCGCGGGCGGTGTTGCCGTTTGCCTTGGGACTGCCATTGACCAAAAGAACCTTCATCACAAACTCCCTCTGCTGTCGGTGACTTCTGCGGAGGATTATCGCATGAGCGGGCGGATGGCGTGGGGCGCGATGCCGGCCCCGAGGGCCCACGGCAGGCTCGCCCACCAGGTACGTGCGGGATACGGTCCAGAGGATGTTGGAGTGCGGGGCCTCGTGCGAGCAGATTGTAAGGGGTCTGGGCGGGTCGCCCTCGATGGCGAGCTTTGAGATCTTGGAAGGCGGGCTGCTGCGGAG
>CABQMC010000041.1 GCA_902465115.1 uncultured Collinsella sp. | reverse complement strand
ATACAGCCGCGCCGACGTGAGCGACCGCATCAACAAGGGCACGGTCTATATGACCTACCAGTGGTGGATCGGCAAGTGCAACGAGCTGACCATGCACAAGGTCGACCCGGTCTCGCATACGCCCGAGGACAAGTTCTCCGCCTGCCAGGTCGACGCTATCGCCGACCAGGTCTGGGCCGAGGGCGAGGTCGAGCGTCAGTACACCGAGCTCAAGCAGGCTCTGGTGGACGCCGCCGCTCCCCAGGACGTTGAGCCTGGCGCCGCCAAGTTCGACGACGAGACGCACGTGAATCAAATCGTGTAGTCCCGTTCTCGTTGGCTTTTTGGGCCGGGCGTCCCGTACGTTCGGGAGCCCGGCCCGTTATTTTGAAAGGAAGTGGGGATGAACCGCTTCATCGACATCAACCCGGAGAGGTGCATCGGTTGCGGAACATGCCAGTCCGCCTGTGCTGACGCCCACCGGATGCAGGGTCTTCAGGATACGCCGCGCCTGGCGCTCGTGAAGACCGGCGGTATTTCGGCCGCCCTTGCCTGCCACCATTGCGAGGGTGCCCCCTGCGCCGAGGTCTGCCCGGTGAATGCCATCGAGCACGATGGCGATCGCATCCACGTCAAGGAGCAGGAGTGCATCGGGTGCAGGCTGTGCGCCATCGCGTGCCCCTTCGGAGCCATCCATCCCGATGGCACGTCTATCGCCGGTGTCGCAGGCATGTGCGACCCGACGCCTTCGTATCCTAAGTCCCTGAGCAGCCTGCTTACGTGGGCTCCCGGCCAGTACACCTGCGCTGTTAAGTGCGACCTGTGCGCCTTCGATCCGGACGGTCCGCATTGTGTGGCGGCGTGCCCCACCAAGGCGCTGACCGTCATGGGCGGCGCGGCCGATCGCGAGCTCGACGAGGCCAAGCGCCTGCGCTCGATCGAAAACGGTCCGGTCGTCGACGTTACCGCTGTGGCCCAGGGTCTGTCCGAGAAAGCAGAAGGGAGCGTAAACAATGGATAGCATGACGCTGTTTATCGCATCGCTTGCCGTCTCGTGCATCGGTGCGCTCGCCTCGGTTCTGCTGATTAAGGCCGACAACGCCGCCAAGACCGCCGGCTGCCTGATCGGCGCCGTCGCGGCCGTGCTGTCGTTCATCGCGGGCCTCGAGGCCGTGCTTGGCGACGTTTCGTCCCTCAACACGGTCTTCTTCTTCCCGTTCGCCCGTCTCGAGCTCTTGCTCAACGGCCTTGCGGGCCTGATCGTGGTCCTCATCTCGATTCTCGCCTTTGCGGGCTTCATCTACGGTCTGTCCTACTTCGACGAGTACCCGGGCAAGGTCGGGCGCGCCGGCTTCTTTATGAACACCTTCGTCGCCTCGATGATGCTCGTCATCACCGCCGACAACGTGTTCTGGTTCCTGGTCGCCTTTGAGCTCATGTCCCTTACGAGCTACTTCCTTGTCGTTATCGAGGAGAACAAGAACTCCATTAGGGGCGGTTGGCTCTACTTCGTCATCGCGCACGTGGGCTTCGTTCTCATCATGGCGAGCTTCCTGCTCATGACCAACGGCGTGGGCGGTTCCTTCAGCTTCAGTGATTTCCGTACGCATGACTTTGGACCCGCCGTCTCCTCCGCGTGCTTCGTCCTCGCGTTCTTCGGATTTGGCGCGAAGGCCGGTATCATTCCGCTGCACTCCTGGCTGCCCCAGGCGCACCCCGAGGCGCCGTCCAACGTGTCCGCCCTCATGTCCGGCGGCATGATCAAGATCGGCATCCTGGGAATCCTCAAGGTCGGTCTCGACCTGCTCGCGGGTTCGGGCGTCCAGCTCTGGTGGGGCCTCATGGTCCTGGTTTTCGGATCCATCTCGTCGGTCCTGGGTGTCGTCTACGCCCTCCACGAGCACGACATCAAGCGCCTGCTTGCCTATCACTCCGTCGAGAACATCGGCATCATCTTGCTCGGTGTCGGCGCGTCCATGACGGCGCACGCCCTGGGCAACGACGTCATCGCGACGATCGCGCTCATGGCCGCCCTCTACCACACGCTCAACCACGCCATGTTCAAGGGCGAGCTGTTCCTCGGCGCGGGCTCCCTGCTCTATGCCACGGGTACGCGCAACATGGAGAAGATGGGCGGTCTGTTCCGCCGCATGCCGGTCACGGCCGTCTGCTTCCTCATCGGTGCCCTTGCCATCTCGGCCATCCCGCCGCTCAACGGCTTCGTTTCCGAGTGGTTCACCTACCAGTCCCTGTTCAACATCTCGACGCTCTCCGACCCGGTCGTCATGGTGTTCGCCGTCGCCTCCGCGGCCGCCCTCGCCATCACCGGTGCCCTGGCCGTCACGTGCTTCGTGAAGGCCTACGGCGTCTCGTTCGCGAGCAGCCCTCGTTCCCAGGAGGCCGCGAACGCCAAGGAGTCCCCGGCTCCGATGTTGTTCTCGCAGATGCTCCTCGCGGCCATCTGCGTGGTACTGGGAATCGGCTCCCCGGTCATCGCCCCGGTTCTGGGCGACGTCGCCCAGAGCGTGCTTGCCGGCTCCGCCGTCACAGCCACCTCGGGCGTGTCTCTCGTGAACGAGATTTCCGGTGCCGCCACCTCCACCCCCGCGATCGCCATCGCGCTCGTGGTCCTCACCGGCCTCGCGTTCGCGTTGAGGTCCTGCCTCGGCGCCAAGGCCCTTGGGCGTGCGGCTACGAGCCCAACGAGCACATGCCCGTCGTCGCCACGAGCTTCGCGTCCGACGTCGAACTCTTCATGGGCCCGCTCTACACCCTGCGCGAGGTATGCACCAAGATCTGCTGGTCCATCGCGCACGTGTTCCAGAAGCTCACCGGTGTCGCCCAGGGCGTCGAGCCCCTGCCCGACCGTTTCCTGGTCGATGCACCGAGCGAGGGTGCCGACAAGCTGGCCGGCCTCGCCTCCAAGATCGAGGGCGGCAACTACTCCGTATACATCTGCTACATCGTCGCGGCGCTCGTGGTCTTCCTCGTGCTCGCCGTGGTCATGGTCTAGAGAGGGGAGAGGATATTATGAACATCGTTCTTGCGATGGCGCAGGGCCTCGTGGTCATGCTGGTCGCGCCCTTCTTCTCCGGCCTCGCCCGTGTGATTCGCGCGAAGATGCACAATCGCCGCGGTCCGTCCATCCTTCAGGATTACCGGGACCTCGCGAAGCTCATGGCGCGTCCCGAGTCCGTGAGTTCCGACTCGAGCTTCGTGCTGCGCATCATGCCGCCGCTGTTCCTCGCGGTGTCGTTTATGCTCGCCATGGGCCTGCCCATGTTCACGCTCCAGAGCCCCATGCCCGTCTTTGGTGACGCCATCACCATCATGTACGCGCTCGCGCTGTCCCGCTTCTTCTTCGCGCTGTCCGGCGTGGATTCCTCCAACGCCTACGCGGGCTTCGGCGGTATCCGCGAGCTCCTCATGAGCGTGCTCATCGAGCCGTCCATGCTCATCGCGCTGTTCACCGTCGCCATCGTGTGCGGCTCCACGGACATTGCGACCATGGGTCAGCACATCGTTACGGGCAACGTCTCGAGCGTCGTCGCCGTTATCCTCGCCGGCGTCGCCTTCGCGGCCGCCTGTTACATGGAGCTCGGCAAGCTTCCGTTCGATCAGGCCGAAGCCGAGCAGGAGCTCCAGGAGGGCCCGCTCGCCGAGCTCTCCGGCCCGTCCCTGGCCATGATGAAGCTCGCCATGGGCATGAAGCAGGTCGTGGTCGTCGCTTGGTTCACCTCCATCTTCATCCCCTGGGGAGAGCCCGCGACCATCGGCGTCACCGCTCTCGTGGGCGCCGTCGTCTTCCTCGTCAAGTGCCTGGTCGATTTCGTCGTCTGCGGCGTGCTCGAGAACTCCGTTTCCCGTTCGCGCTTCAAGGTGCTCGGTAACCAGACCTGGGCCGTCGTCGGCATCGCGGTCCTCGCGTTCGTCTTCGTCGTCGTAGGCGTGTAGGGAGAAGGGAGAAACTATGTCAATCGAATCGAGCTTGTCCCTCTTTGCCATGGTGGCGATCGCCGTCCCCATGCTGGGCTCCCTGCTCATCGTCATGCTGCCGCGTCCCTACGCTAAATGGATCTGCGCCTTTGCCGGCGGCATCGCCACGGTCGCTTCCGTTGGCTTGGCCGCGACGTTTGCCGGAAACGGCATGAACGCGGTCGATGTAACCTGGGCGAGTATGGGCCAGACCTTGGTCATGGGCTTCATATTCGACCGGATGAGCACGCTGCTCGCACCCGCGTTCGTCGCTATCGGCCTGCTCGTCGTCATCTATTCGTTTCCGTACATGAGCGATAAGAATAAGGAGCATCCCGACGCGCCCCGTCGTCGCTTCTACGTGTACTTCTCCACGTTCATCGGCGCCATGGCCGGTCTCGCCTACAGCTCCACCATCGTCGGCCAGCTCGTTTTCTTCGAGATCACCGGTGTGTGCTCCTGGGGCCTCATCAGCTACTACATGACGCCCACGGCCAAGAAAGCCGGTATGAAGGCGCTCATCATCACCCATATCGGCGCTCTGGGACTCTACATCGGCGCGGCCTTCCTGTTCGCCGGAACCGGCACGTTCGCGCTGAGCGCGATCTCCCAGCTCGATTCCGGTATGAAGACCGTCGTGCTGCTGCTCATCCTGTTCGCTGCTTGGGCCAAGTCCGCCCAGTTCCCGCTCTACATGTGGCTGCCCTCCGCAATGGAGGCCCCCACGCCCGTTTCCGCCTACCTTCATGGCGCGTCCATGGTTAAGGTCGGCGTGTGCGTGTTCGCCCGCGCTCTTGCGAGCGCCGGCGATATCCCCGAGATCGTCGGTTGGGTCGCCATCATCGACGCCGTCGTGACCATGCTCTTCGGCTTCCTCATGTACCTGCCCCAGAAGGATATGAAGCGCCTGCTCGCCTTCTCGACGATCGCGCAGCTCGCCTACGTGTTCTTTGGCCTGGGCCTCTCCGTGTTCGGAAGCCAGATGGCGTTTAACGGCGCCGTCGAGCACATCTTCAACCACGCGTTCACCAAGACCCTGTTCTTCCTCATCGCTGGCTCTCTCAGCTTCACGCTGGGAACCCGTATGCTGCCCAAGATCCAGGGCCTCATGAAGAAGTACCCGGTCACGGGCGTGGGCTTTGCGGTCGCCGCGACCGCTATCGCCGGCGTGCCCCCCATGAGCACGTTCTTTTCCAAGTTCCAGATCATTTCCGGTGGCTTCGCGGTTGGTGCTACCAACACGGTCATCTTTGTCCTCGTGTGCGTCATGGTCGTCGAGACCGTCGCCACCTTCGCATGGTTCCTGCGTTGGATGGGTAAGGTCCTGCCCGGTGAGCCGAGCGAGACCGTGGCCGCCGGCCAGCCCCTTCCGCGCGCCATGGCGTTCGTGTTCGTCGTCCTCATGATCATGGTCGTCGTCGCCGGTCCTCTGTCCTCTAGTTGGATGGGTTAGGAGGTAGGACATGGGTTATTCGTTAGTCAATATCCTGGGCGGTCTTCTGATCGTGACCTCCACCATGGTGGTCGTCTCGAAGACCATCCCGTCCGCCATCAAGTGGTACGCGATCCAGTCGGTTGTCCTGGTGGGCGTGCTGCTCACCCTGGGCCTCACCACCGGTGCCACCGAGCTTCTCATGTGGGCCGCGTCGGCCTTCGTCACCAAGGTGATCCTCGTTCCGTTCATTCTCAACCGTGCCTACAAGAAGATGGGTTCGCCTGCCGATAGCACGCTGACCTCCTCCATCAAGCCGGCCTGGACCATCATCCTCACCGGTCTGGAGGTGGCCGTCTGCTTCGCGGTGGTCACGCGCCTGAGCCTGCCCACCGCCGAGGTGGCCACTCCGGCCCTCGCCATCAGCTTCGCGCACTTCTTCGTCGGCCTCACGTGCATCATCTCCCAGCGCAACATCCTCAAGCAGATCTTCGGGTACTGCCTTATGGAGAACGGTAGCCACGTGACGCTCGCTCTGCTCGCGCCCACGGCCCCCGAGATCATCGAGATCGGCATCGCCACCGACGCCATCTTCGCCGTCATCATCATGTCCGCCGTCGTCGTGAGGATTTGGAACGACACCAAGTCGCTCGACTCCCACGACCTGACCGAATTGAAGGGGTAGGCCATGGATGTTTCAATGCTGACGGTCGCCCTGCTCGCTTGTCCTCTCGTGTTCTCCCTGATTATGGCTGCGCTCCCCAAGACGACGTCCTACAACGTCTTCGCGGGGCTCAACACCATCTCCGTCGCGGCGACCCTTGTCCTTTCGGTCGTCACCGCGGGAACCATGCTCTCGAGCGGGCAGAATATCGACGCTTTGGGCCTGTGGCTCCATCTCGATTCGCTCTCGTCGATCTTCGTCCTTCTGGTAGGCATCATCGGGTTCATCACCGGCGTGTACTCCATCTCCTATATCAAGATCGATATCGAGGAGAAGACCATGCCGGCCGAGCGCACCAAGCAGTACTACGCGCTGTTCAGCCTGTTCGTCTTCACGATGCTGCTCGCCTGCCTGTCCAACAACATCATCCTCACCTGGGCGGCGGTCGAGGCCACTACGCTGTCGACCGTGTTCCTCGTGGGCATCTACAAGAACAAGCAGGCGCTCGAGGCGTCTTGGAAGTACGCGATGGTCTGCACCGCCGGTGTGGCCTTCGGCCTGTTCGGCACGCTGCTCATCTACGCGAACGCCGCCGATATCATGCCCAACGCGCATGAGGCCGCCTTCCTCACCTCCATCATGCCCTACGCCGACCAGTTCGACCCGATGCTCGTGCGCCTCGCGTTCGCGTTCATCGTCATCGGCTTCGGCACCAAGGCGGGCCTGTTCCCCATGCACACCTGGCTGCCCGACGCTCACTCCCAGGCTCCGAGCCCGGTCTCCGCGCTGCTCTCGGGCGTGCTGCTCAAGTGCGCCATGCTGGTGATCATCCGCTTCTACTCCCTGTCCATCATCACGGTGGGCGACACCTATCCGCGTACGCTCCTGCTCATCCTGGGCACGCTGTCCATCCTGGTGGCTGCCCTGTGCATCTTCAAGCAGGACGATATCAAGCGCCGCTTCGCGTACTCCTCCGTCGACAACGTCGGCGTGGTCGCGCTGTGCCTGGGTATCGGTGGCCCGCTCGGTATCGCCGCCTGCCTGCTGCACTGCATCTTCCACGGCTTCACGAAGGCGCTCGCCTTCTGCATGGCCGGTAACATCCAGCACATCTACCACACCCGCGACCTGAACAAGATCAAGGGCGTCGTCGAGATCGCTCCCGTCACGGCAGCGCTCACCATCATCGCCCTGCTCGCGCTCGCCGCCTTCCCGCCGTTCGCCCTGTTCATCTCCGAGTTCCTCACCTTCGTGGCCGGCGTTCAGTCCGGTCCCATCTGGGTGGTCGTGCTCGTGGCCATCGGCCTCACCGGCGTGTACTTCGCCCTTACCGGCATCGCGCTCAAGTCCATCTTCGGCAAGGCGATCGTGGTCATGTGGTTCGGTATCGCCACCCCGGTCGCCATCACGAGCGGCGTCGAGGATGCAACGTCCGTCGTTTTGAACCAGAGCGTCGAAGAGCTCCACGAGGCCCCTCTCTACCGCATGGTGTTCAGTTCCCAGACCAAGACAAGTGAGGTGAATTAGCACCATGGCAGAACCTGAAAAGAAGGACTACGCTCGTCGCTGCGAAAGCCACGTCGAGGCCCTGCGTGCTGCAGTGCCGGGCGCTATCGAGAAGGTCGAGTGGCAGTGCGAGGACCAGCTGACGATTACCGTCAAGCAGGACAAGCTGCCCGAGGCCGTCCACTACCTGTATTACGAGCGCTACGGCTGGATTCCCGTGATCATCGGCAACGACGAGCGCAGCCTGTGCGGCCGTTACGCCGTGTACTACGTCATCTCCATGGAGGGGGAGGACCCCGGCTGGGTGACCGTGCGCACCGAGGTCGATCCCGCCAAGATGACGTTCCCGTCCGTGACGCCGTTCGTCCCCGCTTGCGTGTGGGGCGAGCGCGAGCTGCGCGACATGTTCGGTCTGATCCCCGAGGGTCTGCCCGACCGTCGCCGCTTGGTACTGCCCGATGACTGGCCCAGCGGCCTGTACCCGCTGCGCAAGGACTCCATGGACTACCGCTTCCGTCCCGCTCCCGCGAGCGACATGGAAAACTACGAGTTCTTGGCCGATACCAAGGGCAAGGAGACCACGCTCGTCCCCATGGGCCCGCTGCACATTACCTCCGACGAGCCCGGCCACTTCCGCCTGTTCGTCGAGGGCGAGACGATCGTCGATGCCGACTACCGTCTGTTCTACGTGCACCGCGGCATGGAGAAGGTCGCCGAGACGCGCCTGAACTATGACGCCGTGACGTTCCTCGCCGACCGTATCTGCGGCATCTGCGGCTGCGCTCACTCGGTGGCCTACGCCGAGGCCGTCGAGCGCGCCCAGGGCATTCATGTCCCGCCGCGCGCCCAGTACATCCGCGCCATCATGCTCGAGGTCGAGCGTCTGCACTCGCACCTGCTCAATATTGGCCTCGCGTCGCACTATACGGGCTTCGACTCCGGCTTCCAGCAGTTCTTCCGCGTCCGCGAGAAGTCCATGGACCTGGCCGAGAAGCTCTCCGGTCACCGCAAGACCTACGGCCTCAACGTGATCGGCGGCGTGCGTCGCGACATTTTGGCCGAGCAGAAGCTCTCCACGCTCACGACCATCCACCAGCTGCGCTCCGAGGTTCAGGAACTCGTCGACGTCTTGCTCTCCACGCCCAACTTTATTGAGCGTACGAGCGGTATCGGCATCTTGGATCGCAAGATCGCACGCGACTTCTCGCCGGTCGGCCCGCTCATGCGTGGCTCGGGCTATGCCCGCGACGTGCGCTTTGACCATCCCTTCGACGGCTACGCCGATCCGGACGTCCAAAAGATGCACGCCGCCACGGCCGACACCTGCGATGCCTTCGGCCGTACCGCCGTTCGCATCCAGGAGGTCTACGATTCGATCGACATGATCGAGACCATGCTCGAGAACTGCCCGTCGGGCCCCATCCTCACCACGGATTGGGAGTACACCCCGCACAAGTACGCCATCGGCGCCACCGAGGCTCCGCGCGGCGAGGACGTGCACTGGGCCATGCTCGGCAACAACCAGAAGTGCTACCGCTGGCGCGCCAAGGCAGCTACGTACAGCAACTGGCCGGTCCTGCGCTACATGTTCCGCGGCAACACCGTGGGCGACGCGGCGCTGATCGTCGGCTCTCTCGACCCGTGCTACTCCTGCACCGACCGCGTGACGGTGACCGATGTCGCCGCCAAGCGCGACCACGTGCTCGACAAGGAGCAGTTCGAGAACGTCTGGCGCGACAAGTCGCCGCTTGCGGGCGAGGGCACCATGGCCGCTCCGCTCGATGAGGAGGCGCTCTAATATGCTGAAGCTTTGGAAGGTTAACGCCAAGGCCGGCGACGCGACGGTCAAGTACCCGTTTGCGCCGTTCCCCACCAACAAGGACATGCGCGGCAAGCCCGAGCACAATGCCGAGCTCTGCATCGCCTGCGGTGCCTGCGGCGTGGCGTGCCCGGCCGATGCCATTCGCATGGACACCGACCTTGCGGCCGATACCATTACCTGGTCAATCGACTACGGCCGCTGCATCTTTTGCGGCCGCTGCGAGGAAGCCTGCCCCATGGAGGCCATCAAGCTCACCGAGGAGTTTGAGCTGGCCGTCATGAGCAAGGACGACCTCACCAGCAAGAGCGTCTATGCGCTCGAGCACTGCTCGCGTTGCGGCAAGCCGTTTGCCCCGCACAAGGAGATCGACTATGCCAAGCGCCTGCTGCAAAAGGCCGGCGGCATGGAGGCCGAGCAGGCCGCCCGCACCGTCGGTATGTGCCAGGAGTGCAAGCGCGAGCTCGACGCCCTGCGCGCCGCATCGGCCGTAAAGACCGGCAACGCACACGGCATGGCTGCCAACGAGACGCTTGCGTCCGGCGAGCCCCAGGGCCCCGGCATGGAGTATCTGGGCGGCCACGGCGTGAACCCGGAGTATATCGACCGCGAGCTTAACCCCGATGCGCCCGAGATTCCCGCCGGTCCGGCGCCGGTCGAGGGCATCATCATGGATTTTGAAACGAAGGAGGAGTAACCATGGCCGAACCCACGCTTTTGCCCGAGCGGCTTCAGTACCGCCCGACCAAGATCGAGCTCGACGAGAGCATCGAGAAGGCCAAGGCGACCCTTCTTAAGAAGATCA
>CABQMC010000040.1 GCA_902465115.1 uncultured Collinsella sp. | reverse complement strand
TAATGTCCATCAGGATCGCATCGAAGCTGCCGGCGGGACGGCCAACGTATAGGTCGACCGCTTCGTTGCCATCGGCGGCGCGAGTTACGACAATGCCTTCGCTTTCGAGCAGCGTCTGGGCAATCTCGGCATTCAATTCGTTGTCTTCGGCGAGCAACACGTTCATGTCGGCGAGCGAGCAGTCGAGCACCCCCTCGACCGTATCTGCCCGCGCCTGAGGGTTCTTGTCGATATCGAGCGGAATCTGGACGTTGAACGTACTCCCCACGCCAACCTCACTCGAAATCTCAATCGTACCGCCCATCAGTTCAATAAGCGACTTGACGATTGGCATGCCCATGCCGGTTCCTTGGAACTTGCTGCGCGCATCGTCACCTTCTTGGGCAAACGGTTCATAGATATGCTTTAAAAACTCGGGAGCCATGCCAATGCCAGTATCCGAAACACTAAAGCAAAAGAGCGCGCGCCCATCATCGAGTGGCTTGGTCTTTGAACTAAAGGTGACGGAGCCGCCGTGCTTGTTGTACTTAATGCTGTTGTCTAACAGGTTGATTATGATCTGTCGGATATGGGTGGGACTGCCGATCATGTATGGCCCCGTGGCGTACGGCAGACTATTGTCCTGCATTGTGATGCCGTTATCGGATGCGCGGAGCTTGCACAGCACCAGCGTATCGTCACAGAGCTCTTTGAGGTTAAAAGGCGCATGTTCCAGAGTTAGCTTGCGGTCTTCGATTTTGCCCATCTCGAGGATGTCGTTGATCAGCGAGAGTAGGTGATTGGCGGCAACACGCGCCTTGGCGCGGCTTTCGCGGGCGGCCTGCATGTCGCCGTCTTTCAATTCCTCAATTTCGATAAGACCCAGGATGCCGTTGAGTGGCGTACGGATGTCGTGGCTCATGCGCGTGAGGAATGCCGTCTTAGCGGCGTTGGCGGCATCGGCTTTCTGCTGTTCTTTCTGCGCGCGGTGAAGCGACCAGACAAGGATGACGATGCCGGTGAGCAAAATGCAGATGATGACTGCCGCAATGACGATGCGGTTGCGGTAGAGAAGTCGAAACGCATCCGATTCTTGCGCCGAGTACGATGTGGGGGAATAACTGCTTGCAGAGAGCGATTCGCCAGCATTGACGATGCCCTTATTAATGATTCCCAACAGCACGGGCTTGCCGCGCGAAATCAAACACGATAGCTGTGCCGTGTCGGTGAGCTCCTGTGTTTGGAAATCCTCGATATCGTAGGTGTCGCGGATGGTTTTCAAGCGCGTGCTGGGGACAATGATGCAACTTGCCTCCCCCTTATTGAGGGCTTCGCGTGCCTCGTTGTCATTCGGATACTCGGTTACCTTTGCGTCGGGGAATAGGTTTTCGAGCTCAAAACGGTTGACGATCGCGTCTGCTGTGCAAGCGATGTTCTTAAGGTCACTGTTCAGGTTGCTGCTGCTGTGAATGGCGGCTAGGGAAACCGTTCCCATCGGGTTTGACAGGATGACCCCTGCCTGCTCGGCAAGCCAGTAGTCGCGAAACAACGGTAGGGCGACATCGATGGTCCCTGTGGAAAGGGCCTTGGTCATTTGCTCGTTGTTCGAGAACGCTACTGTTGCAACCGTAATGCCAAACTTGTCGTGTAACGTCGTTGCAAGCGAGGCGAGCGAGCCTTCCATTTTGCCGTCTTCGTCTTCGTTGCAGTAGGGGAGTTTGCCCGTAATGTAGCCGAGCGTGATGGTGTTGTTGTTTGCTTTGAGCCAGGAACGTTCGGGGCTGTTGAGCGATGATGAACCGCTGTTTTGGGCCGAGTAGTTAGATTTGACTTCGTCGATATAGCGTGGGTTGACGCGGGCGATTGCCGACATGGCGGCATTGATGTCGTCCATTAGGTCGGGGCGGCTTTTGGGGACGGCAAAGTAGTAGTCGCTCGAACCAACGTAGAACATGGGCGACGCATCGGGCGACGAGATGGTGTCGTTCATGATGACGGCGTCGACTTCGTCGTTTGCGAGTGCGTCAAAGAGCATGGAGCCTCCGTCATACTCCCTGTATGTGCAGGTGATTCCTTCGTTGGCGAGCCACTGCTGGCCAACGAAGGTTTGCATAACACCGGAGTTGCAACCGATGGTAAGGCCCTGGAGCGCTTGGGGGTCACCCTTGGCCAGGTCGTCGCGATCGGGCTTGGCGTAGATGTAGTAGCGCTCGGTGCCCTCGGGGTTCGAGGAAAAGAGCAGCTTTTGGGTGCGTTCCTCGGAGTAGGAGATGTTGGGCATGAGGTCGATTTCGCCTGCCTCGAGCATGTCCATAAGCTCGGTGAAGGTGCCGGAGACGTATTCGTACCGCCAGCCGGGCGTGTAGTACGACAGGGTCTGGAGGTACTCGTAACCCCATCCCGATAGACGCTCGCCGGGGGTGCCGTCCTGGAAGCCCTCGTTGTTGACGAGCCAACCAACGCGGACCGTTTTGACCTGTTGATCGGAGCCGGCGGCAAAGGCGGGGGCGGGCATGATGGTGCTCAGTACGGCGAGCGCGGCAAGCGCGACGGCCAGGGTGCGATATATAACTGAACGAAGGACAGCGGAAGCTCTCACATGCAATCCTAACGAATCGAGACGTTACCGCACAAGGATACCAGCTCAGCCCGACTAGTCATTGGGGACGTTCTTGTTTGACTAGTCATTTAAGAACGTCCCCAATGACTAGTTTCGTTTGCGGGGGAGGCGTGGGACAATACCGAGCGAATGTGATTGGACGTCTGAGAAAAGGGGTCGCGATGAAAAAGCTCAAGACGCTTGCTGACGTGTTGCGCCAGGCAGGCTTCGTGCGCATTACGGAGCTGTTCCTCGTCTTCTACCTGCTATGCTCGACGGCCGTTTGGCTGTCCGAGCCCACGACCCTCACGTTTGGCGATGGCCTGTGGTTTAGCTTTGAGACGGTCTCGACCATCGGCTTTGGTGACATCCCGGCCGAGACGCCGGTTGCCCGCGCCATTACCGTCGTCTTGAGCGTCATCAGCATCTTCTACATCGCCATGCTCACGGGCGTGGCGGTGAACTACTGCAATACGCTTATCAAGCTGCGCCAAAAGGACACCATGGCGCGCTTTATGGACGATCTTGAGCATTTGGAAGAGCTCGATCGCGACGAACTTGCCGACCTTTCGCGTCGCGTGCGCGAGTATCGTCGACGCCAGCGCTAAGACGAACGTCGTGTGCCATAACAAGGGGGACCAAATATGAATATCACCGTGTACCTGGGTGCCAACACTGGCAATGACCCGGCATTTCTGCCCGCGGTGCAGGAGCTGGGCAACTGGATTGGCGCCAATGGACACGCGCTGGTATACGGCGGGTCTAAATCGGGCCTGATGGGCGCGCTCGCCGATAGCGTGCTCGATGCTGGCGGACACGTGACGGGTGTGGAGCCGAGCTTTTTTATCGAGGCCGAGTTTCAACATGACGGTATCGACGACCTTATCGTGACGAGCGATATGGCGGAGCGCAAGGCCAAGATGATTGAGCTCGGCGATGCGTTCATCGCATTTCCGGGCGGCACGGGCACGCTCGAGGAGATTGCCGAGGTCATGTCCGCCGTGTCGTTGGGGCATCTGAGCGCGCCGTGCATTCTGTACAACCTGGATGGGTACTACAACGACCTCAAAGCTCTGCTCGGGCACATGATTGATAAGGGGTTTTCGAGCTCGAGGCGCCAACTCGGCATCTACTTTGCCGACGATTTGCGCGAGATTGCCTCGATTATCAACGGATAAGTCTTGAGCCTGCCCCACTATGACTCCCAATGGTGCCGTTTGCGGCGCAGATGGTTGGCTCGTTCGGACAACGCTCGCTCTACAATAAAACGTATCTATGTCGACTTTGACCGCGGGAGGACCCGATGGATAACCTTGCCAAACCCACGAACCGAGCGCTGTTTTTGGTCAGCGTTGCCGTGACCGGTGCACTCGCGGGTGCCGCAGTCTGGCTATTCTTCTTTGCGATGGAGCACGGCATTGATTATTTGTGGACCGAGGTCCCGCATAAGCTGGGTGTCTCTTCGCCCGAACTCGCCAGCGGCCCGTTTGGCTTTTTGCCGTACCCGTTTTTCGTTTGCCTGTTGGGCGGCTTGGTGATTGGCCTGTACGAAAAGATGACGGGCATCAAGACCGATGACCTCAACCAGGTGATGGCAAAGGTTAAGCAAGACGGGCACTACCCGTACGACAACCTGGGCAAGCTTTCGCTCGCGGCATTGCTGCCGCTGCTGTTTGGTGGAAGTATTGGACCGGAGGCCGGTCTGACCGGCGTTATCGCAGGTCTGTGCAGCTGGGTCGGCGATCGTATGCGTCGCTTTGGCGCCGAGTTTAGGGAGCTCACGCTGCTGGGCACTCAGGCTGCCCTGACGGCGCTCTTTACCGCGCCCGTCTTTGGTTTTGTGGCACCGCTCGCTGGTAGCGCCGACGGCCAGGGCGAAGACGCCGACGATGAGTCCGTGTCCGACGAGGTCACCATCAAGCTGCCCAAGGCGCAAAAGACCGTGGTCTACGGCATTGCGATTGCCGGCGGTCTGGGCACCTACCTGCTGCTTGGCCAGCTTGTGGGCGGCGGCATGGGTATGCCGAGGTTTGAGTCCGCCGAGGTGGGCAACCTGGAGCTTACCTGGCTCATTCCTCTGTCGCTGATCGGAACAATCTGCGGCTGGCTGTACTTTGTCTCTGAGCACGCGAGCGAAGTGCTTGCCCACGCAATAGGGGAGCACCCCATCGCTAAGGCCATGCTGGCCGGTCTGGTACTTGCCGCCTGCGGTACGGCTCTGCCCTTCACCATGTTTGCCGGCGAGACGCAGGCCGACGTGCTCATGAAAACCTATCTGACCATTCCCGCCGGCGTGCTTATTGTGACCGGTCTTGTTAAGGCCATGCTGACGCCCGCCCTCATCAACCTTGGTTGGCGTGGCGGCCACTTCTTCCCGGTTATCTTCTCGGGTGTGAGCCTGGGCTATGGCCTTGCCATCCTCACCGGCGCCGATCCGGTCTTTTGCGTCGCTGTCTGCACGGCATCGACGATGGGCGCCGTCATGCGCCAGCCCATCATGGTCGTGGGCCTGCTGCTCATGTGCTTCCCGCTCAAAGGCATCGTCTGTATGACCATCGCTGCCGCCATCGCCGCCGGCATTCCGCTGCCCAAGCCGCTGCGCAAGTAGTACGGTGGCTCACGCTGGGGATATGCCATTTGTCACGGATTTACGGGGAGGGGCGGCGATCGCGTCCTTCGTGGATTGAGACACGCGTGGCTACAGATCGCGTACTCGATAAACCTTGGTGCTGACGGTGCAGCTGATTGCACATAGCGCGAGGGCAAGTACGGCGATGCCTGCACACAGACAGCTAAGAACGGCAGGATCGGGATTCGCCCCGGCAATCGACATGAGCCAGTTGCTGATGGGGTTGGAGGAACTCAGCATTGCCATGGTGCCGCAGCCAAACAGGGCAAACAGGCCAAGGGATAGGCGCAGCGCCTCCATGTGTCCAAATCGGAAGAACAGCGGCTGTGTCAAGAATACCATCATGAGGGAGATGAGCATCGATGCTGCCGAGGCGATTGCGATTTCAAAGACCGCCTGTCCCGTCAACGGGACACCCGCGCTGTTGAAGAGCGGGAAGGAGACGATATTCAGAAGCGCGGCGGCGCACGCCATGACAGCCGAGAAGACAATGATGCTCAGGTAGCGTGCGCAGATGATGTCTTTACGCGAGAGAGGCAGCGTTGCGCGATAGCGCTCCCAACCGTTTTGATTGTCGTAACCGGCCAGTGAGTTCAGGAATAGGATGGGCGACATGGCACTGACGGCGCAGGCGCCGGCGCTCATGCCGGAGTCGCCACCCGACGTGTTGGCGAGCGTCAGCACAACGAAGATGAACAGGCCGACGCCCGCGATGCTCGGGATGAGCGTGCGAACGATGGCGAGCTCGGACATAAAGGCGCGTTTCATTTCGAAGCCCCTTTCAGCATGAGGCGTAGATAGTCATCAATGGTTGCCCGATCGCAGGGAATCTCGGGGAAGGCCTCGAGCGTTTCGCGACGGTTGGGCACGAGCACGTCCACGCTATAGGCGTGGTGGACGGCACGGGCGCCTTCGACGCAAGCCATAAGCTCGGCGGCCTGCGCTTGGGTGCAGTGGGCGATGCCGGCGCGGTCGGTAATATCCTCGCGCGGCAGGTCAAACACAATCGAACCGTTATCGATACAGATGACGCGGTCGGCGGCGCGATCGAGGTCGGACGTAATATGGCTCGAGAGCAGCACGCTGTGCTGGCCGTCGGCGACAAAGGCAAGCAACTCATCGAGCAGCTCCTCGCGTGCCATGGGATCGAGGCCCGCGGTGGCTTCGTCCAAAACGAGCAGCTTGGCATTGTGGCTGAGTGCACAGGCAAGCTGCAGTTTCATGCCCATGCCGCGGGAGAGGTCCTTGACCTTTGTCTTGGAATCGAGGCCAAATCGGTTGATGAATCCGGCGAACGTTTCGCGGTCCCACGTGGGGTACGCCGGGCCTACGAGCGACTCGATCTGGCCCACCTTGAGCGTGGAGGGGAAGGGGCACGTGTCCAGGACAAGACCGACGCGGGAGCGTAGGTGGCGTTGCGACTCATCGGGCGCGTCGACGCCACAGTGCTGCCCAAACAGGTGCACCTCGCCGGCATCGAGCTTTATAAGCCCAAGCGCGGCGCGAATGGTCGTCGTCTTGCCGGCGCCATTTGCGCCCACAAAGCCAACGATCTGGCCGGGCTCCACGGCAAGCGTGACGTCGCGCAGCGTAAAACGGTCGCTCACACGGCGTGAGATGCCTTTGAGTTCTAAAAGGTTTTGCATGGTATAGCCTTTCTTGCAGATGGCTACTGCATGGTTTCGGGGGCTACCAGGTCGAGCATCTCGTGCAGTTTGTCGCGCGTGACGCCCAGGGTTTCGGCTTGGCTCGCCGCTTTCGAAAGTAGCTCTTCGATATGGCAGAGCTGGTTTTCGCGCAAGAGTTCTTGGTTGCCCTCGGCGACAAAGCAGCCCTTGCCCTGCACAGTGCAGATAAACCCGAGCTGCTCCAGGTCGGCGTAGGCGCGCTTGGTGGTGATGACGCTCACGCCAAGATCGCTCGCGAGTGCACGGATGCTGGGGAGTTTGGCTCCCGCAGCGAGCGTGCCCGAAAGGATCTGAGCTTTGACTTGCGAGGCTATTTGCTCGTAGATGGGTTTGTCGCTCGAATTGGATAGGATGATGTCCACAGCGGCTCCTTAGCTGTTGGGCTACACGTGTATATAACCGGTAAGCACAGTATATATACACTATGCACAGTTATGCAAGAGGTAAATACGGATTGTCCGCTCGTTCATTAATCTCAATCTGTAACATCTGGAACCGATTTGGACGGCTACCTGTTACAGATTGAGATTTTGCTGGCGGGCAAGTTTGTTTGTCTCAATCTGTAACAGATGGGGGGCCAAATAAGCTCTGCTTGTTACAGATTGAGACAGTCTGCTGCAGAATACTTCCGATAACTAGCCGTTCACGTTCTGACTGATGAATTTGTCCTGATAGGTGCCCTATGGCGGGATTTCGCGGCTACAATAGTGCGGTTACATCGACGTAATGCACTCAATGCAAGAAAGGATCCGCATGGCAAGCCTGTCGGATGAAATCTCGTCGCGCCGCACATTCGCGATCATCAGCCACCCGGACGCCGGTAAGACCACACTTACCGAGAAGCTGCTGCTCTATACCGGCAGCATCCAGACTGCCGGCTCGGTCAAGGGCAAGAGCTCGGCCAAGCATGCCGTCTCGGACTGGATGGACATCGAGAAGGAGCGCGGCATTTCCGTCACCTCCTCGGTGCTGCAGTTCACTTACAACGGCGCCTGCGTCAACATCCTCGATACCCCCGGTCACCAGGACTTTTCGGAGGATACCTACCGTACCCTTATGGCCGCTGACGCCGCAGTCATGGTCATCGACGGCGCCAAGGGCGTCGAGGCCCAGACCAAGAAGCTCTTTAAGGTCTGTACGCTGCGCCATATTCCCATCTTCACCTTTGTGAACAAGCTCGACCACGAGGCTCGCGATCCGTTTGAGCTCATGGAAGAGATCGAGAACGTTCTGGGCATCAATACGTATCCTATGAACTGGCCGATCGGCAGCGGCCGCAACTTCCGCGGCGTGTTCGATCGTCAGACCCGTCGCGTCATTGCCTTTGAGGGCGACGGCCACGCCAACGCCACCAAGAAGGTCGCCGAGGTCGAGGCCGAGCTGGGCGATCCTTCCATGGATGAGCTCATCGGCGAGGAGAACCATAAGAACCTGATGGACGACATCGAGTTGCTCGATGGCGCTGGCGACGAGCTCGACTTGGATGCCGTGGCCTGCGGCAAGCTGAGCCCGGCGTTCTTTGGCTCGGCGCTCACCAACTTTGGCGTGGAGCCCTTCCTCAAGGAGTTCCTGCGTCTGGCCCCGACGCCGCGCGCCTATACCGATACGCTCACCAGCGAGCCGGTCGATCCCTGCCGCGACGACTTTAGCGGCTTTGTGTTTAAGATCCAGGCCAACATGGACAAGAACCACCGTGACCGCATCGCCTTTGTGCGCATTTGCTCGGGCAAGTTCGAGCGCGGCATGGACGCCTTCCACGTGCAGGGCAACCGCAAGCTCAAGCTTGCTACGGGCACGTCGATGATGGCCGACGACCGCGCCATCGTGGACGAGGCGTACGCGGGCGATATCGTGGGCCTGTTCGATCCGGGTATCTTTAGCATCGGCGACACCGTGTGCTCCGGCAAGCGCCACGTGCAGTATCCGCAAATCCCGACGTTTGCCCCCGAGATGTTCGCTCGCATTACGCAGGTCGATACGCTCAAGCGCAAGCAGTTCGTCAAGGGTATGGAGGAGCTTGCCCAGGAGGGTGCCATCCAGATCTTCCGCGAGCTGGGCGCCGGCATGGAGAGCGTCATCGTGGGCGTGGTCGGCGTGCTGCAGTTTGAGGTGCTCGAGCGCCGTCTCAAGGCCGAGTACCGTGTTGAGGTCCGTCGCCAGCCGCTGCCCTATACGGACATCCGCTGGATCCAGAACGACCCCGATACCATCGATATCCCGGGCCTTTCGCTCACGCGCGACACGCTGCGCGTCGAGGACATGCGCGGCGGCAAGCTGCTGCTGTTTACGAGCCCGTGGAATGTGGACTGGGCAACCGACCACAACCCCGACCTTATCCTGTCGGAGTTTGGCAACGTGGCCTTTTAACGCATCGGCGCGGTGGCCCTGCGGGGCTGCCGCGCCGGTTGCTTGCCTGATGCCGTGTGAGCGGCTATCATACCACCGTCGTCTCAAGACCGGGGCGTCCGAGCAGTTCGGGTCCGATATCCTGCTCGTTAAACCTAAAACCAAAGGAGTACATAATGATCAAGAAGGTCATGGAGGACTACAAGGTCCTGTTGCGGAGCATTCCCGCGGCAACGGTTTCGCTGTTTTTCGTGAGCGTCATCATGATGAACCTGCTGGCCAACAAAGAGCTCATCAGCCTGCCGTATCTGGCACTCGATTGCGGCTTTGTGGTGAGCTGGGTCTCGTTTTTGTGCCAGGACATGATCTGCAAGCGCTTTGGCGCCAAGGCATCCATCAAAATCTCCATCCTCGCGCTACTGGTCAACCTGGCCGTGAGCCTGTGCTTTTGGGCATGCTCGCTCACGCCCGGCATGTGGGGCGCCTACTACGACACGGGCATGATCGAGGTCAACACCGCCCTTAACGCCACCATCGGCGGCACCTGGTACGTGGTGCTGGGCTCTTCGCTGGCAATGCTCGTCTCTGCCGTGGTTAACTCCACGCTCAACCAGTCGCTTGGCCGTATGCTCAAAAAGAATAACTTTGCGAGCTTTGCCTTCCGCTCCTATGTGTCCACGGGTGTTGGCCAGTTTATCGACAACCTTGTCTTTGCCATTGTGGTGAGCCACACGTTCTTTGGTTGGACCTGGGTGCAGGTCCTTATGTGCTCGCTGACGGGTGCCATCGCCGAGCTGCTGTGCGAGGTCTTCCTGAGCCCCGTGGGCTATAAGGTCGTGCGCGGCTGGGAGCGCGAAAATGTGGGTTCCGAGTACCTCGAGCGCCACGCAACCGTCTAAGGAGCAAGTATGCGTGTTTTGATCACGGGCGCTTCGGGCGGTATCGGAGCCGCGTGCGTGCAGCGATTTTTGGACGAGGGCCACGAGGTCGTGGGCTTTGATCTTTTGCCGGCGGCGGTCGAACACGAGCGCTACCG
>CABQMC010000039.1 GCA_902465115.1 uncultured Collinsella sp. | reverse complement strand
GGCGTTCTTCACGACCGAGTTCACGCTGGTCGCCATGCCCGTACTTGACGAGAGCATCGAGCAGGGGAACACCCGACAGCTCGCAAAATGGACGCGCAATAGCCTCCATATGATCAAAACCACGCCGCCGAAACGCTGCCGCCGTCGCAGGCACAAACACCACCGCATCCGCACCGGACAGCACACCTCCATAGCGATCGGGCGCTACGACCTGGGCATGCAGGGCGGTGTCGTAGAGCAGCTCCGCCAGATACGGAGCCAGACGTCGCTCGCCCGCATCCTTGTACGCTTTAATGATGCGCGGCAGCGGATGCGCATAGACGGCGCACGCCAGGCAGCGGTCGAGCGCCTCCGTCATTGCCGAGGACGTGCCCTCGACCGAACACTCAGTGCACAGCAAATCCCCAAACGGGGCGCTGCATCGGGTGCAGCTATGACGTGGGTCGATGAGCGTGAACGCGGCAAGGCAGTCTTGGCAAATAAGCGCACCGGCGCGCTCGCAGCCGGCACATCGTGTTGGCGACAATGCCTCGAGCGCCTCGCGTGCCACCCACTCGGCAAACGGTAGCAATTCGTCCGCAAACGGTAGGGCACCGGCGCCCTGCAGACGGCTCAATATGTTCAAACGGCTCTTCAAGACACAACCCTCCCTACGTTCGGTCGCAGGGAGGGTTGTTGATTCGGCGCTATGATACCCCGATGCGCTCGGGGCAAGGCGGGCTAAATCCGCTCGCGGGCGTTATTCGCCGGCGGGCGGTTGTGGTGCGGACGAAGACGGGGTCGAGC
The DNA here is from genome assembly GCA_902465115.1 of uncultured Collinsella sp. Classification (GTDB taxonomy): domain Bacteria; phylum Actinomycetota; class Coriobacteriia; order Coriobacteriales; family Coriobacteriaceae; genus Collinsella. Next base: position 9,940 of record CABQMC010000039.1, on the reverse strand, counting down.
CCTCGCCACCATCCTGGCGCGGCTTGCGGGAACGGCGACGGCGACGGCGCTTTTGACCCTGGTCGGCCGAGCCCTCGCCACCGCGATCCTCGCGCGGCTCGCGCTCGTCGCGAGCGGCGCCACGCGAAGCCTTGGCAGCCGCTCCCCCGCCATCTCCGGGACGACGGCGCGTGACCTTGACCTCGCCATCCGAGACCTGATCGGCCACAGAGGGCACTGAAGGCTTCTGCTGCGCGCCCGAGGAATGGCGACGGCGCGGACGCGGCGCGCGCTCCTCCTCGCCACGTGACTTGCCGCCCTTGTCGACAGGCGCATCGGAGGCCGAGGCGCCCTTGGAAGCGGCACCGGCCTCGCGAGCAGCTGCGGCGCGGAAGGCGTCCTCGCGCTCCTCGCTCGATAGATGACGGCGGCGGCGACGTGTGGGGTTCATGCCGCCGCCGCGATTCTGCTGCTGGGGCTGCTGAACCTCGCGCTCGCGAGAGGCGTTCTTGCCCGCGGCTGCAGCCTCGGTAGCATCGCCCGAGCCCGCGCGCTTGCGACGACGACGGCCACCGGCGGCCTCCTCGGCCTCGGGTGCCTCGGCCTTACCGCGGCCCTTTCCGCGGCCACGGCCCTCGCCCTGACCGGCGCGGGCATCGGATTCAGCATCGCGACGACGGCGCTTGGGCATCGACGTGCCGGCCAGACGGTCGGCACTCGACAGGCCATCGCCCACATCGACGCCGTTTTCGCGATCGAGCTCCATGAGCGCCAGACGCATCTCGGGCGACTCAATGCGCTCGAGCACGTCGCGCGTCACGCAGTCGGGGCGGCAGTTGCAGCCCTGCTCGGCGGCCTTCTTTTTGCAGCCCTCCGAGCACGTCATATCGGCCAGGTTGACCTTAAAGACTTTGCCGTTCTCCAGGCGCAGCACCAGCTGCTCACGCGGCGTGTCATACTCCTGGATACGCGCCTTGCCAAGCGGCGTATCGATGAGCGTCTTCTTTTTGGGCGCACGGCTCTTAAAGTCCTTGTAGGCCTCGAACTCGTAGCGCAGGCAGCACATCAGACGACCGCACACGCCGCTGATCTTGGAGGAATTGAGCGGCAGGTCTTGCTCTTTTGCCATGCGAATCGAGACGGGCTCAAACTGTCCGCCAAAGCGCGTGCAGCAGAGTTCCTGTCCGCACTGGGCATAGCCGCCCACCAGGCGGGTCTCGTCGCGCACGCCGATCTGGCGCATGTCGACGCGAATGTGCAGCGTCGAGGACAGATCCTTGACGAGCTGGCGAAAATCGACGCGCTCCTCGGCCGCAAAGTAGAACACGGCCTTCTCGCCGCCAAACAGGTACTCGACGCCCACCGGCTTCATCTCGAGGTCGAGCTCCTTGACCAGGCGGCGGAAGTCGACCATGGCCTCGTCGCCCTGGATGGCCAGGTCGTCGGCAAGCTGCAGGTCGATGTCGCTCGCCACGCGCAGCACGGGCTTGAGCGGCTGACCGATCTCGTCTTGCGGCACCTCAAAGGGATCGGCCGTGACCAGGCCGATCTCGGTTCCGCGCTCGGTGGAGCAGATAGCGTAGTCTGCCTCGAGGATATCCAGATCCTGCGGGTCGAACCACAGGTCGCGCGAGGCGTAGGTAAACTTAACGGGTACGACTAACGGCATTTCAGTGCCTTCCTGATATCGAACAGCATGACCTCGATGGCCAGCTGGGGAGTAACGTTTCTGGCGATGTTGCGCTCGGCGGTCGCGACTGCCTCGAGCGCCCGCGTGGCACCCGCAACATTGGTCGCGGCGGCAAGCCGACCGATCGTGTCGCGCACGTCTTCGTTCACCACGTCGGCTGCCTCGTCCTGAAGTGTCAGCAGCACGTCGCGCATGAGCGTCCGCGCGCTCGCCAGCGCTTCCATGATACCCGAACGCTCGCGCGCGTTGAGTTCGCGCTTGTTGCGGTCCTCAAGCTGCTTCAATGCTCCACGCGACAGGTAGTCGGCGTTTTGCTCGAGCACCTTTTCCTGTGTGGACTTGACCTCGGCGAGCGGTGCCTTAACGGCGACAATAAGCGACTTGGCGCGGCTGAGCACATCGGCCTCGTCGGCAGCGATGAGCGAATCGATGGCACGGACCATCTGGCGGCGAGCATCCTGGCGCTCGGCACTCTTAAGGAACTCGATACCGCGCGTGGGGCTTCCCGCCACGGCGACCGCCATGCGGCAACGCGCGAAATCCTGACCCGTCGCGCGACTCACGGCACGCGCGGCCACGGTGGGCGACACCAGCCGAAACGGCACACACTGGCAGCGGCTCACGATGGTGGGCAGCATCACATCTGCCGAGGTGCCCAGCAGGATGAACATGACGCCCTCGGGCGGCTCCTCGAGTGTCTTGAGCAGTGCGTTGGCGGTGTTAGCGCGCAGCTGCTCGGCACGGTCGATGATGTAGACCTTGGCCTTGGCGCGGATGGGCGTCAGCGGAACGTCGTCGAGCAGCTCGCGGGTCTGGGCAATGAGGTATCCCGTGGCGCTCTCGGGCGTGTAATAGTGCACGTCGGGGTGTGTGTGCCGAGCAACGCGCACGCAGCTATCGCATGCGCCGCAGCCGTCCTGCTCGCACAGGAAAGCTTGGGCGAGCGCCCATGCGGCATCGAGTTTGCCGGCGCCGGGAGCGCCCAAAAACAGGTAGGCGTGCGATGCGCGGCCGCTGGCGACGGCGTTGGTCAAAAAATCGCGCACGCGCTGTTGGGTGTCGAGCTTGGCCAGCAGGCTTGTCTGAGCGGGGGCCATGTTACTCGGCCTCCTTAGCAAGCGCGCCGACGACGGCGTCTTGCGGAATGTCGAGACCGTACGCGCGAATCTGCTCGACCGTCTTCTCGAAAACTTCCTCGATGGTCGCGGTAGCGTCGATGAGCTTTACGCGGGCGGGTTCCTCGGCAGCAATGGCACTAAAGCCCTGGTAGACACGCTCCTGGAATGCCATGCCTTTGGCCTCCATGCGATCTGCCGCGCCACGGGCTGCCATGCGCAGCGCCGCCTGCTCGGGCGTGATGTGATAGACGAGCGTGAGCGCCGGGTGCGTTCCCGCAACGGCCAGGTTGTTGGCATCGCGCACCATCTGGCGATCAAGGCCGTCGGCAAATGCCTGATAGCAGGTTGTGGAATCGTAGAAGCGGTCACACAGGACCACCTTGCCGGCCGCGAGGGCGGGAGCTATGACCTCGTGCACCAACTGAGCGCGTGCCGCCTCGTAGAGCAACAACTCGCAGGTGTCGCCCATCGCTGTATTGGCGGGGTCGAGCAGCAGAGCACGGATCTTTTCGCTGATGGCGGTACCGCCCGGCTCGCGCAGGCTCACAACCTGGTAGCCAGCGAGTTCGAGCGCGCGGGCAAGCAGACGCGCCTGCGTGGACTTGCCGGCGCCATCGACGCCCTCGAGCGTGATAAAGCTATGTTGAGCGGGCTCAAAAGCCATGGGCGCAGCCCCTTCCTACAAGGCGCGTAAATGCGAGTTATAGCAACCAAGCCATGATACCCCAGTGCTCGGTGCGTCCCCAATGGCTAAAGGTGCCTTTCCGAAGTTGCGGTGAAATAGGGACTGATTGAAGCTCTGAGACCGCCAAACAGTCCCTATTTCACCGCAACTTATGAAGGGGAATTTGGGGTGCTGGGTATAATCGTCGTATTGCATTGAAATGTGGCGAAAGGAGTGGCAATGTCTCGGTATTGCGCCTCGTGCGGCAAGCTTCTTGCAGATAATGCCAAGTTCTGCACCTCGTGCGGTGCACCCGTTGAGCAAACAGCCGCGAGCGATAGCCAGCCCGCTTTTGAGCAGACCGGCTCCCTTGATACGCCGCAAGCCAAGGCGGACGACCCCCTCGCCTATCGCCCCGACCCCGCCGCAAGCCCCGCGGCCGTCGAGACCACGCAGCGCATACCCGTCGCGAGCGGCTCGCCCCAACAGCAGCCGGCTCCCGCATACGCGCCCGCTTCGCCACAGACCCCCACTCCCAAAAAGAGCGGCACCGGGCCGCTTATCGCCGTTATCGTTGTGCTGGCGGCGATCATCATCGCCCTGGTCGTTTTCTTTGTGATCAAGCCTTTCGACAACGCCGCCACGCAGACGACTGCCGAGGTAGCTAAGCTGCACCATGACGTCGACGACGATGACCTAAAGCCTCTCGGCGATCCCAACAGCCTGTACGACGATGACGACGATGACGACGAGGATGGCAGCGAAGCAACGCTCTCCGAGCAGAACCTCTACCGCCGACTGAGCGAATACTACGACTTGCTCGAAGACCTCGACAACTACGTCCGTGGCTGCGCGCAGAACTTCAACGGCAGCTATCTGGAAGAGGATCGAACCACCCGCCAAAATCTCGCCGACGTCGCCGAGCGCACAGAGGACACCATCGAGCAGTATTACGACATCGTCGAGGACCTGGACGTCCCGACGAGCTCCAAGAACTACAGCTCCTGGAAGGACATCATCGCCCTGTACGACGACCTGGATCACCGCATTGACGCAATCTGTGATGCCTGGGAGATCAGCCTGAAATACGCCAAGCCTGCGGACCACAAGAATGAGATCGTGGCGCCGCTGTCGCGCGACAACGTGGCGGGCACCAATGACAATAAGTACCGCCTAGACTTTGAGGAACGCTATCCCGGCGCCAAGCCTGTCGAGGTGAAGTAATCCCAACAACTGATCAAATCTTGCGGTGAAATAGGGATTAATTAGGCCTTTTGCCAGCAAAAACAGTCCCTATTTCACCGCAACTTAGAAGTGGGGCCGGGCGCGCATTTGCATTTGCGTGCCCGGCCCCGCCGCGTCTATATGTGCTCGGTTACTTGTCGGCGGCCTTCTTGGTGGTCGTCTTTTTTGCGGTCGTCTTCTTGGCGGCAGTGGCTTTCTTAGCCGTTGTCTTCTTTGCCGCCGTGGTCTTCTTTGCCGCGCTCGCCTTGGTCGTGGTCTTGCGGCCGCGGGCGGGCTTCTTCTCCTTGGTCGGGCAGTCCATGTTCACGCAGATGCGCCACGGGCCGCGCGCGGTGTTGACCACCACGATGGGGGCGCCGCACTCGGGGCAGGTCTCGCCCGTCGCCTCGAGCTTGCCACGCGCCGGCAGCGGATAGCTCACGCCGCAGTCGTCATAGTTGGTGCAGCGGATAAAGCGCTTGCCGCTCTTCTCGCTCTTGTGTGCGATCAGGTCGCCATGGCGTCCTGCCTCGGCGCACACCTTGCACTCGCCCACCTTAAGGTCAGGCTCGTAGTTGGTGGGGCATGTGGGGTTCACGCAAATCTCGAAAGCCTTTTGGCGGAACGGCTGGCACTTAATGCGCGGCGCACCGCATTCGGGGCACACAGCAGCCTCGCCCTCGAGCGGGCTCACCTTGACGCCGCTCGGCACCGGATAGGTCACGTCGCAGTCGGGCCAGCCCATGCAGCCGATAAAGCTGCCGCGGGTCTTGGCGCTCGTCTTCATAACCAAGTCCTTGCCGCACTTGGGGCAGGCGCCCACGCGCGCATCGGCCGTGACGGCGTCGCTGATAGCGTCGCCCAGCTCCTGCGTGTGCTTGAGCAGCTCGTCGAGCACGCCGGCCAGCAGCGCACGCGAGTGCGTCACGACATGCTCTTCGGTATCCTCGCCGCGCTCCACACGGGTCATATCGCCATCGAGCTCGCTGGTCATATCGGGGCTCGTGATGCGCGGGGCAAACTGCGACAGCGCATCGATAATGGCGATACCCAGCTGGCTCGGCTCCACGGGATCGTTTTTGAGGTAGCGCACGGCGTACAGGCGCTCGATGATGCTCGCGCGCGTGGACTTGGTGCCCAGGCCACGCTTCTCCATCTCCTGCACAAGCTTGCCCTGGCTGTAGCGCGCGGGCGGCTCGGTCTGCTTGGCCTCGAGCTTAATGTCGAACAAGTCGACCGTATCGCCCTGCTCCAGCGGCGGCATCTGCTCGTCGCGCTTGAGACCGTACGGGTATGCCTCGCGGAAACCGGGGGTCACGAGCACGTCGCCCGAGGCCACGAACGGCTCGCCGTTCACGTCGAGCTCGAGCTTGGTATTCTCGATGGTCGCGGGACCCATGAGCGTTGCCAGGAAGCGACGGGCGATGAGGTCGTAGAGCTTGCGCTGGCCACCGTCGAGCGTGGACGGATCGCCCTCGCCCGTGGGGTAGATAGGCGGGTGGTCGGTAGTCTCGACCTTGCCGCGCGTGGGCTTCATGGGGCCGGCGAGCACCTTTTTGCACACCGGCGCCAGCGCCGGGTTGATCTTTGCCAGGTCGCTCACCACGGCGCCCAGATCGAGCGTCGCAGGGTACACGGTGTTGTCGACACGCGGGTAGCTGATAAGACCCGCCATGTAAAGGGACTCGGCGATGCGCATGGTGCGTGCGGGCGAGATGCCCTCGGCCGCAGCGGCAGCCTGCAGCGAGGTGGTCGCAAACGGCGTGGGCGGCTGCTGCTTGCGTGAGCGCTTGGTCACTGCGGCGACGGTTGCCGTCTTGGCGCCGTCGACGTGACCATACGCCGTCTCGGCAGCGTCCTTGTCGGTAAAGCGTGCCGTCTTGTGAGCGATCTTAAAGCGATCGTCCTCGGCAGCACCCTGCGCGGCACCCATACCGCGGATCTGCCAATAGTCCTCGGGCACAAACGCCATGCGCTCGCGCTCGCGCTCGACCACCAGGGCAAGCGTCGGCGTCTGTACGCGGCCGGCGGAACGCACGTTGCCAAAGCCGCCAAACTTGGCAAGCGTCAGGTAGCGCGTGAGCACCGCGCCCCAAATGAGATCGATGTGCTGACGGCTCTCGCCGGCGTCGGCCAGGTTCTGGTCGAGCGAGACGAGATTATCGAAGGCCTGCGTGATCTCGGCCTTGGTAAACGAAGAATACTGGGCGCGGGCGACCGGCAGGTCGGGCGCAACCTCGCGCACCTTGTTGAGGGCGTCCGAACCGATCAGCTCGCCCTCGCGATCGAAGTCCGTAGCGATGATGACGCTGTCGGACTTCTTGGCAAGGTTCTTGAGCGAGCGAATGAGCTCTTTCTCGGCCGGCAACTTAATGACGGGCGCCCAGGTGAGATACGGCAGGCTCTCGAGCTTCCAGCCCTTGATGGAGATGCCGTCGGCAAGGAACGGCTTGCGCTTGGTGTCGTAGGGCGGACGCGCCAGGCCATCGGGTATGTCGGCCGGCAACATCTCGCCGTCCTCGGTGACCGAATACCAGCCCAGCTTTTTATCGAACAGCACGCTGTCGCAAAAATCGGGCGCAAGGATGTGACCGGCAAGGCCGATCGTCACGCACTCCTCGCCCTTCCACTCAAAACGGTAGATGGCGGTGTTGTACACCTTGTCCTTTTTGGGCCTACCCGTGGACAGCCGCTCGGCGATCTGACGCGCGGCGTCGTTTTTCTCGGCGATGATGAGCTTCAAAAGAGGCTCCTATCTCGTATCTCTGCGGCTACGCCCGCCCGTATGGCGGCCGACTTACGCCCTTGTTTGCTCAATCTGCCCGATGAGCCAATCGCACCAGGCATCCATGCCCTCGCCCTTGCGCGCGCTCACGGCAAACCGCGGCGCCTGCGGATTGAGGTCATCGAGTGTCTTAGTATACCTATCCATGTCAAAATCGAAAGCCGGAGCCACGTCGACCTTGTTGAGCAGCTGCGCGCCGGCGTGTTGGAAGATGCCCGGGTACTTGATAGGCTTGTCGTCGCCCTCGGGCACCGAGAGAATCATGATGGACAGGTTCTCACCCAGGTCAAAGTCGACCGGGCAGACCAAGTTGCCCACGTTTTCGATAAAGATGACGTCGATGTTCTCCAGACCGACGGCCTGGTCGAACGCGTCAACGGCCTCCATGATCATGTTGCCCTCGAGGTGGCACAGGCCACCCGTGTTGATCTGGATGGCGGGCATGCCGGCTTCCTTCATGGTGATGGCGTCGACATCCGAGGCAATATCGCCCTCGATGACGGCACAGCGCAGGCCAGCCTTGTCGCGCAGGCGCTCGTTGGTGCCCAGGATCGTGGTGGTCTTGCCCGAACCGGGGCTCGACAGCACATTGATCACATAGGTGTTTGTCTCTTTAAATCGCTGTCGCAGCTGATCTGCCAGGCGCTCGTTGCGCGACAGGATCGGCGACGCGATATCAATCGTTTTCTCAGCCATACTTGGCACTCCTTACTTTGGCCCCTTTATACCCCATCACCAGATGGCTAGCGGGCTAATCGTCGGGGGTTTCGATTTCGATACTCGCGATATCGAGCTCGCGGCCGTGCAGTAGGCGCACGTTGGCACCACCACACTGGGGACAGCGGCAATGGAAGCGATCGTGCTCAAAGACCTCCCCGCAGTCCAGACACTCGCTTTGTGGATGGACTTCCTCCACGGCAAGCTCGCAGCCTCGCGTGAGCGGGTCCTCATCGCGAAATGTCTCCCACGCAAAGTCGAGCGCCTCGCGCACAACTTCGGTCATATCCCCGATACGCAGCGTTACCAAAACGGCGCGCGAGGCCCCCGCCCCACGCGCCGCGCGAATCACTGTATCGAGTATGCCGTTGACAATGCCAACCTCGTGCATACCGATTTACTCCTCGTCGTCCTCATCGTCCGAGAACAGGTCCAGACGGCTCACAAACAAGCCCTCCTTGCCCTCGCGCGCGGTAATGACCACGCGGGCAATGGCGAGCGAAATCTCGTAGAGCGAGAGCAGGGCACCATACATGAGGCCCAGCGTAACGGGCGAGCCGTCGGGCGTAATCACAGCCGAGCCCACAAGCAGGCCCACGTACACGTAGCGCCAGGCACTGCGGAAGGCCGCATAGGACACAATATGGAAGACGGAAAGGTAGAAGATGATGAGCGGCAGCTCAAACGCCACACCAAAGCCAAACATAAAGAGCAGCTCCATGTTGACATAGTTCTCCAGATCGGGCCACGCCGTGGCGACGGCCGAGGTCTCGCCGATAAGCCACTCAAAGCCCGCCGGGATAATGATGAAGTAGCAGAAAATGGCGCCCAGGAAGAACAGCACCGTCGAGGCGAGCACCGTGGGCACGACCCACTTGCGCTCGTTGGGACGAAGCGCCGGCAGAAAAAATGCCAGAATCTGCCAGATGATCATGGGCGTGCACATGACCGCGGCCATCTTGATGGCCAGCGAGAAGCGCAAGCCAAAGCCGCCGAGCGTGGTGGTGATGTAGAACTTACCATCCGGCACAAAGGAGCGGATGGGGTCTTTCAGGATGTCGAGCACAACAGGCGTCGCGAAATACAGCACGATAGCTGCGGCAAACACCGAGACGACCACGATGGTCAGGCGGCGACGGAGCTCTCCCAGGTGATCGAAGAGCGGCATACGCGCAGGTCCGATAGGCATTACTCATCGCCTCCCTTCGGGGCAGCGGCGTCTTCCTCGGCCTCGAGCTCGCGAGCGAGCTGGTCGACGACGGCCTTGCGCTTGCGGGGACGACGGGCGTAGAGATCGGCCGTCGTGGGCTCTGCCGGCTCGGGCTCGGGCTCCGGCTCTGCAGCAGGTTCGGACTCGACGGTGGCAGCGGCGGGCTCGGCCTCGGCGAGCTCGGCGCCCTCGGCCTCATCAGCAGCACCTTCGTCCTCGGTGGCACCCTCACTTGCGGCCTTCTCGGCGGCAAGGCGGGCACGACGCTCGGCAAAGGTCTCCTTCTTGGCGGGCGCTGCCGCCTCGGCGGCATCCTCGTCCGCATCGGAATCGTCATCGACGGCAGCCTTCTTGGGCTTGACCGGTGCCGAAGCGGCCTCGCTTACCGGATCGATAATCTCGGACTGAACAACGGCCGTCATCTTTTCCTGCGTCTCGCGGAACTGACGGATGGCACGGCCGATCGTGCGGCCCATCTGTGGGAGCTTATCCGGGCCAAACAGCAAAAAGCCGAAGACCACGATGATCGCGAGCTCACCCTCTCCAATACCAA
>CABQMC010000038.1 GCA_902465115.1 uncultured Collinsella sp. | reverse complement strand
TGGCTGTAAGGTTCGTTTTGTTTCGCGCTGCCGCTGTCTGATAACTGGTCATGCTGATAAAGACGGGAATAATCCCTACCGGGTTGACCAGCGCAAATAACCCGATGAAAAATTTGAAGTAAACGGGAAAATCAAAAAGGGTCTGAATCACGGTTAGCTCCGAAGCAAAAGCCGGATAATGTTAGCCATAAATAAGGTTGAAAAGACGCGCTGACAATACGCCTTTTGACAGCATTTTTCACCTCCTAACTACTTAAAATTGCTATCATTCGTTATTGTTATCTAGTTGTGCAAAACATGCTAATGTAGCCAACAAATCATACTACAATTTATTAACTGTTAGCTATAATGGCGAAAAGCCATGCTGAAAGGTGTCAGCTTTGCAAAATTTTGATTTGGATCACGTAATCAGTACCCAGAAGTGAGTAATCTTGCTTACGCCACCTGGAAGTGACGCATTAGAGATAATAACTCTAATGTTTAAACTCTTTTAGTAAATCACAGTGAGTGTGAGCGCGAGTAAGCTTTTGATTTCCATCGGTTAAGCAAATCATCACCGCACTGACTATACTCTCGTATTCGAGCAGATGATTTACTAAAAAAGTTTAACATTATCAGGAGAGCATTATGGCTGTTACTAATGTCGCTGAACTTAACGCACTCGTAGAGCGTGTAAAAAAAGCCCAGCGTGAATATGCCAGTTTCACTCAAGAGCAAGTAGACAAAATCTTCCGCGCCGCCGCTCTGGCTGCTGCAGATGCTCGAATCCCACTCGCGAAAATGGCCGTTGCCGAATCCGGCATGGGTATCGTCGAAGATAAAGTGATCAAAAACCACTTTGCTTCTGAATATATCTACAACGCTTATAAAGATGAAAAAACCTGTGGTGTTCTGTCTGAAGACGACACTTTTGGTACCATCACTATCGCTGAACCCATCGGTATTATTTGCGGTATCGTTCCGACCACTAACCCGACTTCAACTGCTATCTTCAAATCGCTGATCAGCCTGAAGACCCGTAACGCCATCATCATCTCCCCGCACCCGGCAGCCGCCAAGTGCACCATCGCCGCCGCCAAGCTCGTTCTCGACGCAGCTGTCAAGGCCGGTGCTCCTGAGGGCATCATCGGCTGGGTCGACAAGCCGTCCATCGAGCTGACCAACATGGTCATGCGCGACGTCGACATCATTCTCGCAACCGGTGGCCCGGGCATGGTCAAGGCTGCTTACTCCTCCGGTAAGCCCGCACTCGGCGTCGGCGCCGGCAACACCCCGGTCATCATCGACGATACCGTCAACTCCATCATCCACTCCAAGACCTTCGACAACGGCATGATCTGCGCTTCCGAGCAGTCCGTGACCGTCATCGACACCATCTATGACCAGGTCAAGGCCGAGTTCCAGAAGCGCGGCTGCTACTTCGTCAAGCAGGGTGCCGAGATGGAGGCCCTGCGTGCCGCCATGTTCAAGAACGGCGCTCTCGATCACCGCATCCCCGGCATGGCTGCCGCCAAGATCGCCGAGCTCGCCGGCATCGAGGTTCCCGCCAAGACCAAGATCCTGATCGCCGAGGTCACCTCCACCGATCCCGAGAAGGAAGAGTTCTCCCACGAGAAGCTCTCCCCGGTCCTCGCTATGTATCACGCCAAGGACTTCCAGGAGGCCGTTGACAAGGCAGAGCACCTCGTCCTCGCAGGTGGCCCGGGCCACACCGCCTCTCTCTACGTGCACCCGGCACAGAGCGAGAAGATCGCTAAGTTCCAGCACGTCATGAAGGCCTGCCGCATCGTCATCAACACCCCGTCCTCGCACGGCGGCATCGGTGACCTCTACAACTTCGGCATGAAGCCGTCTCTGACCCTGGGCTGCGGCTCCTGGGGTGGCAACTCCGTCTCCGAGAACGTTGGGGTGAAGCACTTGATCAACGTCAAGACCGTGGCAGAGCGCCGCGAGAACATGCTGTGGTTCCGCGCACCCGAGAAGGTCTACTTCAAGAAGGGCTGCACGCCCGTCGCACTCGACGAGCTCGGCACCGTCATGGGCAAGAAGCGCGCCTTCATCGTTACCGACCAGTTCCTCTTCAAGAATGGCAACACGCGTGCCATCGAGGCCAAGCTCGATCGCTCACGACTGCTTCTACGACGTTGAGCCCGATCCCTCCCTGCAGTGCGCACGTCGCGGCGCCAAGCAGATGACGCTCTTCGAGCCGGATGTCATCATCGCCGTCGGCGGCGGTTCCGCAATGGACGCCGGCAAGATCATGTGGATGATGTACGAGCACCCCGAGGCGAACTTCGAGGACATGGCCATGGACTTCATGGACATCCGCAAGCGTATCTTCACCTTCCCCGAGATGGGCAAGAAGGCCTACTTCGTCGCCGTCCCGACCTCTTCGGGTACCGGCTCCGAGTGCACGCCGTTCGCCATCATCACCGACAAGGAGACCGGCATCAAGTGGCCGCTCGCCGACTACGCGCTGCTCCCCAACATGGCTATCGTCGACGCCGACAACTGCATGACCGCCCCGCGCGGCCTGACCGCTGCCTCCGGCATCGACGTCATGACCCACGCCATCGAGTCCTACGTCTCCATCATGGCTTCCGACTACACCAAGGGCCTCTCCGAGCGCGCCGCAAAGCTCGTCTTCGAGAACCTCCCGAGCTCCTTCACCAACGGTGCCAAGGATCCGCACGCTCGCGAGGAGATGCACAACGCATCCTGCATGGCCGGTATGGCATTCGGTAACGCCTTCCTGGGCCTCAACCACTCCATGGCCCACAAGCTCGGCGCTTTCCACCATCTGCCCCACGGCCTCGCAAACGCAGTCATCCTGACCCGCGTCATGCGTTACAACGCCGCCGAGGCTCCTGTCAAGATGGGAACCTTCTCTCAGTATCCTTACCCCAACGCGCTGCACAACTACGCCGAGATGGCTCGTTACTGCGGCATCGACGGCAAGGACGACCGTGAGGTCTTCGAGAACTTCATCACCAAGCTCACCGAGCTCTGCGACTTCATCGGTGTCAAGCACACCATCGCTGAGTACGGCGTTGACGAGAAGTACTTCCTCGACACCCTCGACGAGATGACCGAGCAGGCATTCAACGACCAGTGCACCGGCGCTAACCCCCGTTACCCGCTGATGAGCGAGATCAAGGAGCTCTACCTTGACGCCTACTACGGCCGCGAGCCTCAGGACTACGCCGTCTGCTAGTTTTAGCACGGTTTTTAACGGCGGGGGTGCACGGGTGTTTCACACACCCCCGCCGTCGCTTCTATCGCATCGTTGAAAGGATGCAACCATGCTGCTACCCGATTCCAAGACCGAGCTCGTCCGCCGTGGCAACAAGGTCGTTTACGACCTGGGCGACAAGATCGTCAAGGTCTTTAACGAGACCAAGCCCGTCTCCGACGTGTTCAACGAGGCTTTGAATCTTGCCCGCATCAATGAGTGCGGCATCCGCAGCCCCAAGGCTCTCGAGGTTTCCCAGCTCGAGAACGCCAACGGCTGGGCGCTCGTGACCGAGAAGGTTCCGGGCACTACCCTTGCCGAGAAGATGACTGCCGAGCCCCAGCGCTTTGGTGAGTACCTCGAGATGTTCGTCGACCTCCAGATCGAGATCCACGGCTACACCTCCCCGCTGCTTAACCGTCAGCGCGACAAGTTCGCCCGCATGATCGACAGCCTTGATCAGCTCAATGCCACCACGCGCTACAACCTTCAGGAGCGTCTGGACGGCATGACCAAGGAGTTCAAGGTCTGCCACGGCGACTTCAACCCCTCCAACGTCATCGTCGGCGACGACGGCCAGCTCTATGTGTGCGACTGGGCACACGCTACCCAGGGCTCCCCTGCTGCCGACGTTGCCACCACCTACCTGCTCTTTGCCCTTAACAGCAAGGATCAGGCCGAGGCCTATCTGGAGCTCTACTGCGACCGCGCCGACATGCCCATGCAGGTCGTGCGTCAGTGGACGAGCATCGTCGCCGCTTCCGAGCTCGCTCGTAAGCGCAACGTGAACGATGAGTTCCTGAAGAACTGGATCGACGTCGTCGATTATCAGTAATATCTGAGCGATTCGCTTCGCATCGGAGGCACAAAGGAAACCCCGCAGCTCATTTGGGCTGTGGGGTTTTCTGTTACCCGTCGAGCTGATTCACGCAACAAAAAGGACTGCCCCGCTTCTCATCCTAAGAGAGATACGGGGCAGTCCTGTAATTGCATCTAATAGCAGAAACGTCGATTAGCGACGGGCAGCCTTCACCAGCTCGGCAACCTTGGCGACGACCTCGTCAATCGCCACGTCCTCACGCTCGCCGGTAGCACGGTCCTTGAGCTCCACCGTGCCATTCTTGAGGCCGCGCTTGCCCAGAACGACCTGATACGGGAAGCCCATAAGGTCGTTGTCGGCAAACTTAAAGCCGGGACGCTCGTCACGGTCATCGACGACAACCTCGATACCCTCGGCGCACAGACCCTCGACGATTTGGTCGCAGACGGTAGCGCACTCCTCCTTCTTGGGGTCGAGCGGAATCACCGCGACCTCGTACGGGGCAACGGAGACCGGCCATACGATACCGTGCTCGTCGTTGTGCTGCTCCACGACCGCAGCAAGCGAGCGGGACACACCAACGCCGTAGCAGCCCATGATGAGCGGCTTCTCCTTGCCATCCTCGTCCATAAAGGTGGCGCCCATGGCCTCGGAATACTTAGTGCCCAGCTGGAAGACCTGAGAGACCTCGATACCGCGGGCAGCGGAGAGCGGCTTACCGCAGTGCGGGCAGGGATCGCCGGCAACGACGGTCACCAGGTCGGCCCACTCGTCGACGGTAAAGTCGCGCTCGGGGCAGGCGCCGGTAAAGTGATAATCGACCTCGTTGGCACCGCAGGCCCATTGCTTGGACTCGCGCAGACTCTCGTCGCACACTAGACGGATGCCCTCGGGCAGGTTAACCGGTCCGATAAAGCCCTTATGCAGACCGTAGGTCTGGAGCTCCTCATCGGTCATCATGCGATAGCCCTTGCCAAAGACGTGCTCGGCCTTGCAGTCGTTGAGCTCGTGATCGCCCGGAACGATGGCCACAACAGGCTTGCCCTCGGCGTCGATGAGAGCCAGGGACTTGCGTGTACCGTTCTCGGGGAAGCCGAAGAACTTGGCAACGGCCTCGATGGTGCCCATGCCCGGAGTCTCGACCTTGGTGAGTGTGCCGTCGCCGGGGCCCTCGGTCACAACGACCTTGGTGCTTGCAGCCTCGTCATCGGCAGCAAAGCCGCAATCGTCGCAGTAGACCAGCGAAGCCTCGCCGGCGTCGGCCAGCGCCATGTACTCGACGGAGGTATCGCCGCCGATCTCACCGGAGTCGGCAACAACGGGCAGGGCCTTGATATAGCAGCGCTCGCAGATGTTGGCGTAGGCCTGCTTCATCTTGTCGTACTCCTCCTGCAGGCTCTCCTGCGTGGCAGAGAAGCTGTAGGCGTCCTTCATGATGAACTCGCGACCGCGCATCAGGCCAAAGCGGGGACGGAACTCATCGCGGAACTTGTCCTGGATGTGATAGAGATTCACGGGCAGCTGCTTGTAGGAACGCAGCTCGTTGCGCACCAGGGCGGTCACGGTCTCCTCGTGCGTGGGGCCCAGCACAAACTCGCGGCCGTGGCGGTCATCAAAACGCACGAGCTCCTTGCCATAGGCATCGATACGGCCGGACTCGCGCCACAGCTCGGCATCGACCATGATGGGCATCATGAGCTCCTGGGCGCCGGCAGCGTCCATCTCGTCGCGCACGATGTTCTCGATCTTGCGAATCGAGCGCCAAGCAAGCGGCAGATAGGAATAGAGACCGGCGGCCTCCTTGCGAATCATGCCGGCACGAAGCAGCAGGCGATGGCTCGCAAGCTCGGCGTCGGCCGGATCCTCTTTGAACGTCGGAGCATACAGCTTAGACATATACATTGCTCGAGTCATTTATTTCTCCTCAATAAGCTTGTCGACCTCGGCCATAAGCGCGTCGACAATTTGGTCCTCAGCTACTTTACCAATGATCTGGCCGTGCGAAAAGAGCAGGCCCTGACCTCGTCCGCAGGCAACGCCCAAGTCGGCGTCAGAAGCCTCGCCTGGGCCATTGACCGCACAGCCCATCACGGCAATCGAAAGCGGTGCGGAGTAGTTCTTAAGCCGCTCAGTGACCTCCTCGGCGATAGGAATGAGGTTGACCTGGCAGCGAGCGCACGTGGGGCACGATACGATCTCGGGGCCACGGCGGCGAAGACCCAGCGACTGCAGGATACCCCAGGCGACCGGCGGCTCCTCGACCGGATCGGCCGTGAGCGAGACGCGCATGGTGTCGCCAATGCCCTCGGAAAGCAAAATTCCCAGGCCCACAGAGCTCTTAATGGTGCCCTGGAGCTTGGTTCCGGCCTCAGTCACGCCCAAATGAAGCGGAACATGGGGGATTTCGCGCGACAGGGCACGATAGGTGTCAAGCGTCGTGGACACGCTATGAGCCTTGGCGGAAAGCACGATATTGGTAAAGCCGCGATCCTCAAAATGTTTGACGAAACGCTCGCTCGACATCACAAGCTTTTCGGGCTGCGTAAGGTCATCGCGCTCGGCGATATCCTGCTCAAGCGAGCCGGCGTTCACGCCAATGCGAATCGCGCACCCAGCGGCGCCCGCGGCATCGATCACGGCATCGACCTTGGTCCAATCGCCGATGTTGCCGGGATTGATGCGGAGCTTGGCGGCACCGGCCTTAACGGCGCCAATGGCGAGCTTATGGTTAAAGTGGATATCGGCAACGATCGGCACCGGAGACTCGGCACAAATCGTGCGAAAGCCCTCAAGCGCAGCCTCGGTGGGCACACTCACGCGCACAACATCACAACCCGCCTGGGCAAGCGCACGCACTTGCGCAAGCGTTGCCTGGGCGTCGGCGGTATCGGTACAGGTCATGGACTGAACCACCACCGGAGCGCCGCCGCCTATCTGCACGTCGCCCACAAATACGGGGCGCGTCATCTCGCGCGGCAAAGGATGGGACAAAGACAATCCAAACACTCCCCTACAAAATAAATCGAAGGACGTCGGAACGAAGCATATAGACAAACAGCAGCGCAAAGAGCGCGATGCCGACATAGCTCACGATCGTCTGCACCTTCAGCGGCAACTCGCGACCGGCGACCTTTTGGATGATCTCGATAACCAGCTTTCCCCCGTCGAGCGGCGGAATAGGCAGCAGGTTCATAAAGCCCAGCGAAAACGAGATGAGCGCGGCAAACGTCAAGAACGTCGCAGGGCCGGCTGCCGCCGCCTGAGAAGACATGACACTGATGCCCACAATCGAGCTGGACTGATCGAGTATCTCCATCGTATGCTGCGGCTGCAGCAGGCGCATCACGCCCTCAGCTGTCTGCTGAACATAGGAGAACGACAGGCGCGCCGACGTAATGGGGTCCAAATGGACCACCTGCGTAGAGGCATAAACGCCCAAACGCTCGCCCTCCTTGAGCGCGGCCGAGGTCGAAAGATTCTTACCGTCGTGCTGATACTCAATGGCGATATCGTTCTGACCGGCAGCCTTGCCGATGGCATCATACACATCCATCCAGCTGGAGCAGGACACGCCATCGACACTAAGAATTGCGTCGCCGGCCTCGATGCCCGCCTTAGCGGCTATCGAACCTTCTTCGACCTGACCGATCACATTGCTATCGACCGGCGCCGATACGCCGGCGATAGAGTAGATGCTCATAAGCAGCAAAAAGCCCGTCAGGATATTGACGAGAATGCCCGCGAGCAGCATAAAGGCACGCTTGAGAAAACCCTGGCCCAGATAGGTATGCGAACGCTCCTGCTCAAGAAACTCCGAAGCGGCGACCGGCAGCTCCCACACATCGCCCTCGGCAGTCGCATGCTCTCGATCGAACTTGCGGCCGTCAAAGGTGGTATATCCTGCAGCATCGCGCGGCAGCGTCTGGTACCTAACCGGATAGTAACTGGGTGAAGGCTTCTCCCCTTCCTCGTACCAAGGCGCAATGGAACCCCAGCCCAAAAGCAAGGCACAAGCCTCGAGAACATCCTCCTCGGGCAGCTCCAGCTCGACGGAAAGGTCTGCAACCGAAACGCGACCATGACGATAGATCGCCGCAAGCACACGGTCGGCGCACGAGACATCGGTCGGGTCCATACCGCAGATAGCGGCATAACCACCCAGCAGCAGCGGCGTCACGCCAAACTTGGTACCGATGCGACGCGACGTATGGTGAATGTCGAAGCGACACGGCAGACCCAAGAAAAACTCGGTGACGCGCACGCCGCACGCACGAGCCGCTAAAAAGTGGCCGCCCTCATGTAAAAACACAAGGACGGATAGCATCAGCAGGCCCCAAAAGACCGAGGAGAGAACGCTCAGAACAGTATCCATAAAACGAAAAGCAATCCTTATGATTAAGAGCGGGTTGCAGCGAGCACCTCGGCGGCCTTGGCGCGAGCCCACGTATCGACATCGCGAAGCTGCTCAAACGATGCGACCGCCTGCGTATCGTGTGCATCCATGCACGACTCGACGATACGGTCGATATCGGTAAAGGTACAGGCATCGTGCAGGAAGGCATCGACGGCAACTTCGTTGGCGGCATTCAACACGCACGGCATGGTGCCGCCTGTCTTGCCGGCACGCTCGGCCAGCGCCAGGCAGCGGAATGTGTCCGTATCGGCCGCATCGAAGGTGAGCTGCCCGAGCTCGCGGAAATCGATTCGAGGAGCTGGGGTATCCCAACGCTCGGGATACGAGAACGCGAACTGGATGGGAATGCGCATGTCGGACGCACCGAGATGCGCCATCACGGAGCCGTCGGCATACTCGACCATCGAGTGGATCTTTGACTGGCGCTGAACGACCACGTTGATAAAGTCGAGATCGCACCCGAACAGGTGCATCGCCTCGATACGCTCCAAGCCCTTATTCATGAGGGTCGCAGAGTCGATGGTGATCTTAGCACCCATGGCCCACGTGGGGTGTGCCAGCGCATCGGCGCGCGTCACGCAATTGAGCTCGTCGCGCGTACGGCCAAAGAACGGACCGCCCGAGCAAGTAAGCCAGATGCAGTGGGCCTCGCGCGGATTCTCCCCCAGATAGCACTGGTAGATGGCGGAGTGCTCGGAGTCGACCGGAATTAGCTGACCCGGTTGCGCCAACGGCATCAGCAGGTCACCGCCGACAACGAGAGACTCCTTGTTGGCAAGTGCGAGACGCTTGTTCGAGGTCAGGGCCGCATGGCTCGCTTCGAGCCCGGCAGCGCCCACAATAGCAACAAGCACACAGTCGACATCATCACGACGCGCGAGCTCACAAACCGCCTGCGCACCAACACCAAGCTCCGTGCCCTCGGGCAGCTCCTGCAGTACAGCGTCCGCACCGTGGGTGGTGTCGGCCACGGCAACGGCCGGGACCGAAAACTCGCGGGCGGCGGCAACGAGCTCCGAAGTGCTGGAGTTAACGGACAACGCCGTCACCTGCAGTCGATCGGCATGCTGACGGCATACATCGAGTGCCTGCGTGCCGATAGAGCCCGTACAGCCCAGAATGGCAACGCGAAGACGCCCATCGGGGCCGTACGTCGTCTGAAAGGCCATTACAGCACGCCTCCGATCATCAAAAGCAGCTGCGCGGTAATGCAGCCAAAGATAAGCGAGTCGCTACGGTCGAGCATGCCGCCATGGCCCGGGATAAGGTTGCCGGAATCCTTGACGCCCACGCCACGCTTGATGCGTGACTCAATAAGGTCGCCGATAACGCCCAGGATGGACACAACCACGCCGCACAGCAGTGCGTAGGGCAAGCTCAGCTTATAAAAATGCGTCGCCCACAAAATGAGCCAGATAAGAACCGAGCCCAAGATGCCGCCGACAAAGCCCTCCCAGCTCTTTTTGGGAGAAATCTTAGGGACCATCTTGTGCTTGCCGATACGGCTGCCCACGATGTAGGCAAACGAATCGGAGACCCAGAGAGACGCGCAAACACCCACCGAAAGCAGGGCGCCGGCGAAACCGGGCACGGCATCGCGCAGCAGCACGATGGCCGACAGCATAAAACCGGTGTAGATGGGACCCATGAGTGTCACAGCCACATCGGATATGCGGGTACGCGACGAACAGACATACCAAATGCCCACCGCAAGCATCAGAGCAAAAAGCAGGGCATTCAACAGCAGCGAGTCGCCCAGTGCCGAGAGCGGAAAGAGCACGGCGGCAGCGATACCCAGGCGCTCGTTGGCCACCTTGCCATCGAGCTTCGTCATGCGGAAAAACTCAAAGCAGCACAGGCCGCTCATGACGGAGACGAAGATGGCGGTGGGAACGATACCCAAAACCAGGCAGAGAATAAATACAACGGCGTAGACGATACCTGCAGCGGCACGGGTAATAAAGCCGGCCAGCCACGAAGTCGCAGCCGCGCCGCTTTTGGCGGCAGGCGCCTTGGGAGTTGACGCCTTGGGAGCAGACGCCTTGGGACGATCGGACACGATTAAGCCTCCTCGGTCTTGCTCAGTCCACCAAACCTACGGTCGCGGCCCTGATAGGCCAAAATGGCGTTGACAAGACCCCAACGATCAAAGTCGGGCCAATAGGTATCGGTGACATAAAACTCGGAATAGGCAACCTGCCACAGCAGATAGTTCGAAAGGCGAAGCTCGCCGGAGGTTCGAATCACAAGCTCCGGATCGGGCAGCCCAGCGGTGTACAGGTGCGAAGCAACCATATCATCGTCAATAGCGGCGGG